>JAOTWJ010000029.1 GCA_029862925.1 Gemmatimonadota bacterium | reverse complement strand
GCCGCTTGCCCGCGCCGCGCGTCGCCCCGACCACGCCCGTCCGCACCGAGCGCGCGCCGCCGGCCCAGCGGTCCGCGTCATGAGACGTTCGCTCGCCGCCGCCGCGCTCGTGGCGCTCGCGGCGCCGGCCGCCGGTCAGGCCCCGGCTCCTTCGGCGCCGGCCCCGGTGGATCCGCGCGCCTGGGTGGGTGAACGGCTGCAATACGACGCCAAGTTCGGGTTCCTCAACATCGGCGGGGCCGAGCTCCAAGTGGCCGGACTCGACACCCTGCGCGGCGACAGCACCCTCCACATCCGGTTCCTCATCCAGGGCGGCAACCTCCTCTACCGCCTGCGCAACGAGTGGGACTCCTGGGTGGCCCTCGGCGACTTCACGTCGCGCCGCTTCATTCAGGACCACGAGGAGGGCAACCGGCGCTACCGGAATGCCTACGACATCTTCCCGGATTCGGGCTTCTACCGGCGGGAGGGGGTGGATTCGGTGCTGCCGACGTCCGCGCTGCCGCTCGACGACGCGGCGTTCTTCTACTTCGTGCGGACGGTCGAGCTCGAGCCGGGCCGACGCTACGAGTTTCACCGCTACTTCAAGCCCGACCGCAACCCCGTCATTCTGGAAGTGGTGGGCCGGGACACGGTGGACGTGCCGGCGGGCCGGTTCGACTGTCTCGTGGTACGTCCGATCATCAAGGGCGGGGGCATCTTCAAGGAACAGGCGGAGGGACGCATGTGGATCACCAACGATGCACGCCGCCTCGTGGTGCAGATCAAGAGCAAGTTCTACTTCGGCTCCCTCACCTTCCGGCTGACCCGGCTGCGCGAAGGGGGCGCGGCCACCGAAGCCCCCTGACGCGACGCGGGGCCCGCTGTCGGGCCCCGCGCGCACCTGCCACCGCCGGCCGTCAGGCCGCCCGCGGGGGTTTCCGGCCCTTGATGGTATCGTGCACCTTGGCGGCGGTGCTCGGACTCACCACCTTCAAGACCAGATAGAGCACGAACCCGATGGCGGCGAGCCAGAGGAGGTTCACCAGCAGCGTCACGGCGAACCCGAGCAAGCCGAACAGCAGCTTGATGGCGAAGAAGCCGATGATGGCCAGAACGGCGTATCCCAGAAGCGTGCGCATGGTCCTCCCTCCTCGACCCGCGGAGCGCGGTAGCGTGCGTCACAGTTGCCCACCAACTATCCTAC
This sequence comes from Gemmatimonadota bacterium, assembly GCA_029862925.1. Lineage (GTDB taxonomy): Bacteria > Gemmatimonadota > Gemmatimonadetes > Gemmatimonadales > GWC2-71-9 > JAOTWJ01. Next base: position 25,473 of record JAOTWJ010000029.1, on the reverse strand, counting down.
GAACGTAGGCCCAACCTGGTTTCAGGACAAGGCGAACCGTCATGACGCAGCCGGATGTGCTGGTCGTCGGGGGTGGGATCATCGGAGCCGCGGTCGCGCGCGCGCTCGCGCTCGACGGGCTCACGGTGAGCGTCCTCGACAGCGGGCGCGAGGCGGGCATCGCGACCCAGGCGTCGGGCGGCATGCTCGCCCCGCTCGCCGAGGCGCACGAGGGCGATCCGCTGATCGGCATCGGAATCCGCGGCCGGGACCTGTGTCGGCAGCTCGCTCCGGCGCTCGCGGAGGAGACCGGCGTCGATATCGGGCTCTGGCAGGACGGCGTGCTGAAGGTCGCCTTCACGGAAGAGGAAGAAAGCCAGGCGCGCGGCCTGGTGGCGTGGCATCGCCAGCAGGGACTCAATAGCGAGTGGATCACGGCCGGCGAACTGCTGCACCGGTGCTCGGGCATCAATCCCGAGGCACGCGGCGCCCTGCTCGCCCCTGAAGACGGCGCGCTCGAGCCGCTCGCCTTTCTGGAAGCCCTGCTCGTGAGCGGCGCCCGCCGCGGCGTCCGGCTTGCGCGGGGCGAGCGCGCCGTCGGCATCGAGATCCGGGATCGCCGCGTCTCCGGTATCCGCACGGAGTCGCAGACGTTTCCCGCCGGGGCGATCGTGATCGCCGCGGGGGCGTGGTCCGGCCGGCTCGAGGGCCTGCCGCGGCCCCTGTCGGTGGAACCGGTACGCGGCCAGATGCTGGCGTACCCGTGGCCCGAGGGGGAGCCGTCGGCCATCGCGTACACGGGCCGGGGGTACGTGCTCCGGCGCGGCAACGAAGCGATCGCCGGCAGCACGATGGAGTACGTGGGCTTCGACGCCGCGGTGACCCCGGACGGACGCGATCGGGTCGCGCGCACCGCGGCGACCGTGTACCCGGCGCTGGCGCATGCGGCCATCCAACGCAGCTGGGCCGGGTTCCGCCCGGGGACACCCGACGGGCAGCCGATCGTCGGAGCGGACCCCGAGGTGCCGAACCTCTGGTACGCCACCGGGCACGGGCGCAACGGCATCCTGCTCGCGAGCGTGACCGGGGAGATCATCGCCCACCTGGTACGGGGCGATCCCAGCGACGGGTTGGAGATCGACCTCGCTCCCATCAGTCCCAACCGATTCTGGAACTTCTGAGCGGCCCTCAACCATCCGGTTGAATTCCGGCCCTCCGCCGCTGGCCCTGCCCCGTGGGCCTAACTATGTTTCGCCCTCTATGGAACTTGTGCCCCTCACGTCCGGCCGGAGCGGTGCGTCGCTCACTTCGGGGGCAGCCCCGGTACGCAAACCCAGCTGGCTCAAGGTCCGGGCGCCCGGCGGTGCCAACTACGTCGACGTCAAGCGGCTGATGCGCGAGCTGCGCCTCACCACGGTGTGTGAAGAAGCGCATTGCCCCAACATCGGCGAGTGCTGGGAGCATCGCGCGGCCACGTTCATGATCCTCGGCGATGTCTGTACGCGGAATTGCGCGTATTGCGCCGTGGCTCACGGGACACCGGCCCCGTACGACGCCGGCGAGCCCGCACGGCTCGCCGAGGCCGTCGCGCAGATGGGGCTCCGGCACGTCGTGATCACGAGCGTGGACCGCGACGACCTCCCCAACGGCGGCGCCGAGGCCTTCGCCGGGTGCGTGACGGAGATCCGGCGGCGCCTGCCGGACGCGTCGATCGAGCTGCTGATCCCCGATTTCAAGGGGTCGGACACCGCGCTGCAGATCGTCGTGGAGGCCCGGCCGGACCTTCTCAATCACAACCTGGAGACCGTCGAGCGGCTGTACCGCATCGCCCGGCCGGGCGGGCGCTACGCGCGCGCGCTCCGGCTGCTGCGCCGCGCCAAGGAGATGGCCCCCGACGGCCTCACCAAGTCGGGGATCATCTGCGGGCTGGGGGAGGAGTGGGACGAGCTGCTCGTCGCCATGCGCGACCTGCGCGCGCAGCAGGTCGACATCCTCACTCTGGGCCAGTATCTGCGGCCGTCGGACGGGCACCTGCCCGTGGCGCGGTTCTACACGCCCGACGAGTTCGCCGAGCTCCGGCGCGTCGGCCGCGCGATGGGCTACCGCCACGTCGAAGCTGGCCCGCTGGTGCGATCGTCCTACCACGCCTGGGAACAGGTGCAGCAGGCGGAGGCCGCGCGGTGACGGCGGCGACCCACTCCGGCGCGTCGCTCGACCCCACCCGGAAGGCCTTCTATCACGGGCTGCTGCGCCAGATGGTCCAGCTGCGCCGATTCGAGGAACGCGCCGGCGAGGCGTACGCCCAGGGCCGGATCGGTGGCTTCTGTCACCTCTACATCGGTCAGGAGGCGGTCGCGACCGGCGCGATCTCGGCGCTGCGCGACGACGACTACCTCTTCGCGAGCTATCGGGAGCACGCGCACGCGCTCGTCCGGGGCACCCCGGCGCGCGCCGTCATGGCGGAGCTCTTCGGCAAAGCGACCGGCTGTTCGGGGGGCAAAGGCGGCTCCATGCACCTGTTCGACGCGCCGAGGCACTTTCTCGGCGGCCACGCGATCGTGGGCTCCCACATCCCGATCGCCGCCGGGGCCGGGTTCGCCATCAAGTCCCGCGGCACCGACCAGGTGGCGGTCTGCTTCTTCGGCGAAGCCGCGGTCAACATCGGCGCCTTCCACGAGACGCTGAACATGGCGGCGCTGTGGGAGCTGCCCGCGATCTTCATTTGCGAGAACAACCGGTACGGCATGGGTACGGCCCTGGAGCGCGCCGCGGCGGTCTACGACATCGCCCACCGGGCGTGCTCGTACGACATGGCGTCGGAGACCGCCGACGGCATGGACGTCCTGGCGATGTACGAGGTCACCGCGCGGGCGGTCGAGCGCGCGCGCGAGCGGAAGCTCCCGACGCTCATCGAGGCCCGGACGTACCGCTACATGGGGCACTCCATGGCCGATCCCATCCACGGCCACTACCGGACCAAGGAGGAGCTCGAGGAACAGAAGGCCCGGGACCCCATCGAGCATCTCACCGGGCTGCTGCGGGAGGGCGAGCTGCTGACGGATGCGGAGCGGGACGCGCTGCGCCAGAGCGTGGAGGAGGAGATCGCCGACGCGGTGCAGTTTGCCGACGAGAGTCCCGATCCCGAGCCGGGCGCCCTGTACACCGACGTGTACGCCGACTGACATGGCGACCATCACGTATCGCGATGCCCTGAACCAGGCGCTGCGTGAGGAGATGCAGCGAGACGACACCGTCTTCCTCATGGGCGAAGAGGTCGGCGTCTACCAGGGCGCCTACAAGGTCAGCCGGGGCCTGCTGGAGGAGTTCGGTCCCAGCCGCGTCGTCGACACGCCCATCGCGGAGTTGAGCTTCGCCGGCATCGGGGTGGGCGCCGCGATGGTGGGGCTCCGTCCGGTCATCGAGTTCATGACCTGGAACTTCGCGCTGCTCGCGATCGATCAGGTCGTCAACTCCGCCGCCAAGATGCTCTACATGTCCGGCGGCCAGACCCCCATGCCGGTGGTCTTCCGCGGCCCGGGCGGCGCCGCCCTGCAACTCGGCGCCCAGCACTCCCAGGCCCTGGAGGCGTGGTTTGCGCATGTCCCCGGCCTCAAGGTCGTCGCGCCCGCCACCCCGTACGACGCCAAGGGGCTGCTCAAGTCCGCGATCCGCGACAACAACCCCGTCGTGTTCCTCGAAGGGGAGATGCTCTACAACACGAAGGGCGAGGTCCCCGAGGAGGAGTACGCCATCCCGCTCGGCAGCGCGGAGGTCAAACGGGCCGGCACGGATGTGACGCTCGTCTGTCACTCCAAGACCGTCGCCGTCGCGCTCAGGGCTGCCGATCGGCTGGCGGACGAGCACGGGATCGCCGCCGAAGTCGTGGATCTGCGCACCATCCGGCCTCTGGATGTGGACACGCTCGTGACGAGCGTGCGCAAGACGAACCGGTGCGTCGTGATCGAGGAAGGGTGGTACTTCTGCGGCGTTGGCGCGCAGGTCGTCGACGAGCTGCAGCGCGAGGCGTTCGACCACCTGGACGCCCCCATCCTGCGCGTGACCCAGGCCGACGTCCCCATGCCCTACAACAAGCTCCTGGAGCGGGCCGCCAAGCCCAGCCCCGAGCAGGTGCTCGAGGCGGTGCGGCGGGTCGCCTACCTCGAGCGCTGAGCCACGTCATGGCCACCAAGGTGTTCATGGAAGCGCTGTCACCCACGATGGAAGAGGGGCGGATCGCGTCGTGGGTGAAGCAGGAAGGGGAGTCCGTCGCGCAAGGGGACGTGCTCGCCGAAGTCGAGACGGACAAGGCCATCATGGAACTCCAGGCCCGCGGCGAGGGCATTCTGCGCAAAATCCTCGTGCCGGCGGGCGGCACGACCGAGGTGGGCGGCCTCGTCGCGGTGATCGCGGCCGCCGACGAAGACATCGCCGGACTCGTCGCCGGGCAGCAGGCGCCGCCGGCTGGCGCGGCCGCGCGGCCGGCGGCCGCCCCGGCGGCACCCGCGACCGCCGCTCCCCGCCCTCCCCCGGCGGCCGGGGCGCGCGAGCCCAGCGGCCGGGTCAAGGCCTCACCGCTCGCGCGTCGCCTCGCCTCGGAGAAGGGGCTCGATCTCCGCGGGCTCGACGGCTCCGGCCCCGGCGGGCGGATCATCAAGCGCGATGTCCTCGCGGCCCCCACCGCCGCCGCGGCGCTCCAGGGGAAGGCCGGCGAGTGGGAAGACGTCATCCCGACCCAGCTGCGCAAGACGATCGCGCGACGCCTGGTGCAGTCGCTCGGGCCGGTGCCGCATTTCTTCCTCACGACCGAGATCGACATGGAGCGCGCGCTGGACGCCCGCGAGACGCTCAACGCCATCGGGGACGGGAAGATTTCGGTCAACGACATCGTCATCAAGGTCGTCGCCATGGCGCTTCGCCAGCACCGGGAGTGCAACGCCTGGTGGCAGGACGATCACATCCGCTACTTCGACGACGTGCACATCGCCATGGCGGTGGCGATCGAGGACGGGCTCATCACGCCGGTCATCCGCGCCGCGCACGCCAAGTCGCTGCGGACCATCGCCGCGGAGAGCCGGGCCCTGGCCGAGCGGGCGCGGGCCCGCAAGCTCCAGCCCGAGGAGTACACGGGCGGGACGTTCTCCCTCTCCAACCTCGGCATGCTCGGCATCGACGAGTTCACCGCCGTCATCAACCCGCCGGAGGCGGGCATCCTCGCCGTCGGCGCCGTGACCGAGAAGCCCGTCGTGGTGGACGGCGCCGTCACGGTACGCCGCCGCATGCGGGTCACGATGAGCTGCGACCATCGGGTCATCGACGGCGCCATGGGCGCGCGCTTCCTGCAAACCGTCAGGCGAATGCTCGAGCAGCCGCTCGCCATCGTCTGGTAGCGACCAGTCTCTCTCAGGACGGGTAGGCCTGTGTCCAAGACCTTCGACGTCATCATCCTCGGCGGCGGCCCCGCCGGGTACGTCTGCGCCATCCGCTGCGCGCAGTTGGGTCTCTCCACCGCGGTCGTCGAGCGCGAGAAGCTCGGCGGCGTGTGCGTCAACGTGGGCTGCATTCCGAGCAAGGCCCTGCTCCACGCGGCCTGGGTGGCGAACCTCGTGCGGCACGACGCCGCCCAGCTCGGGATCACGACCGGCGACGTGACCCTGGATTTCGGCGTCGCGATGAAGCGGTCCCGTCAGGTGAGCGAGCAGAACTCCAAGGGCGTCGGCTTCCTGATGAAGAAGCACAAGGTGACCGTCGTCGAGGGGACGGGCGTGCTCCAGAAGGACCGAGCGGTCAAGGTCGGCACCGACACCTACACGGCGTCCAAGGCGATCGTGCTCGCCACGGGCACGCGGGTCAAGGGACTCCCGCAGGCGGGCCTCGAACTGAACGCCACGACCGTCATCTCGTCCGATGACGCCCTGTTCCTGGAGCGCGCCCCCGCGAGCCTGGCGATCGTGGGCGCGGGAGCGGTCGGCGTCGAGTTTGCCGACATCTTCAGCGCGTTCGGCAGCACCGTGACGCTGATCGAGGTCCTGCCGCGCATCCTCCCCATGGAGGACGCGGAATCGTCCGCCGCCCTGGCGAAGGTCTACAAGAAGCGCGGGATCGCGATGCTGGTGGGCGCCAAGGTGAAGGGCGCGAAGGTCGCCAAGACGTCCGTCACGCTGGAGGTAGAAACCAGCGGGAAGACGCAGTCGCTCGAGGTCGAGAAGGTCCTGATGGCCGCCGGCCGCGCGATGAACATCGAGAACCTGGGCCTGGAGGCGGCGGGCGTGCAGCTGTCCGACACCGGGTTCATCAAGGTCGACCACCACCTGCGCACCACCGCCGACGGGATCTACGCCATCGGCGACGTCGCGGGCCCGCCGATGCTCGCCCACAAGGGGAGCCGGGAGGGCGTGCAGGTGGCCGAACGCATCGCCGGCCAGACGCCCCACCCGATCCGCTACGACAACATCCCCTCCGTGACGTATTGCCATCCCGAGGTGGCGAGCATCGGGCTCACCGAGGACCAGTGCAAGGAGCGGAAGCTGGACGTCCAGATCGGGAAGTTCCCGCTCTCGGCGAACGGCCGGGCGCGGGCCACCAACGAGACGGACGGGTTCGTGAAGATCATCCGCGACAAGCAATACGGGGAGATCCTCGGCGCCCACATCGTCGCCGCCCACGCCAGCGAGATGATCCACGAGCTCGTCGTCGCCCGCGAGAACGAGTACACCGTGGAGGAAGTCGACCTCGCGGTCCACGCGCATCCGACCCTCTCCGAGGCCATCGCCGAGGCCGCGCTGGACTCGATGGGACGGGTGCTGCACACCTGATCGGGGACTCGCAGATGCCGGGAGGACGTGAGGGCGACGCCTCCCCGCCACCCGACCTCGTGGGCGTGGCCCTCGGCAGCATCGCCGCCGGCTCGGCGACGGCCGCCGGCCTGCTCGCCCTGGCCCTGACCGTCCTGCGCGACCGCCTCGGCGCCATCCTCCCCGGACTCGTGTTCGGCACCATCCTGGTGGCCGCGGGGCTCGCCTGGGCGCTCGCCGGCGCGATCGCCGACACCTGGCGGCGCGCGGTCACCGCCGCACTCGCGGTGTTCGGAGCGCTCATGCTCGGGGCGCTGACCGCGCCGGCCGACATGGTGGCCGGCCGCGGCGGCATCGGCGGCTACACCGTCGTTCTCCTCGGCATCGCCGCTCTCGCCGTCCGGTACACGCGTCGACGGTCGGCATGAGCACGGACCTGGCGGTCGTCACGCTTGGCCGCGCGGCCTACGCCGAAACGTTGCACCTGCAGCGCGACCTCGCACGTCGCCGCATCAGCGGCGACCTGTCCCGCGACCTGCTCCTGCTTGTCGAGCACCCCCCGGTCGTCACCCTCGGCCGGAGCACCCAACCCCAGCATCTGGCCACGCCGCGCGAGTTCCTGGCGGCACGCGGCATCGAGGTGCACGAGATCGAGCGCGGCGGCGACGTCACGTTCCACGGCCCCGGGCAGCTCGTCGGCTACCCGATCTACCGCCTGTCGGAGCACCGGGAGGACCTGCACTGGTTCCTGCGTCAGCTCGAGCAGGCCTTGATCGAGACCCTGGCACCGTTCGGCATCGCCGGGGAGCGACGGGCCGGCTTCACCGGCGTCTGGACGGGCGGCCGCAAGATCGCGAGCATCGGGATCCACGTTCGCCAGTGGGTCACCTGGCACGGGTTCGCGCTGAACGTCACGACCGATCTGTCGTACTTCGACCTGATCGTGCCGTGCGGCATCCCCGACGTCGTCATGACGAGCATGCAGCGGGAACTGGACGCGCGCGCGCCCCGAGACCTGTGGACCCGCGCGATGGAGGGCGTCATGCTGGGGTTCGCGGAGGTGTTCGGGCAGCGGCCGCAACTGCTCGCGCTGGAGGAGCTCGCGGGCGGGTCGGGGGACGCGGGTGGCGGGGGAGACGGCTAGACGGGAAGATGGCCGGCGGCCACTGGGAGGCGGGCGTCAGGGGGCCACCCCGGCACGAGCAGGCAGCGACGTCGCCGCGTTCGCCCTCCGGCTACCGACTGCTCGCCGTCTCGCCGTTTGAGCTGGCTCCCTCTACTCCCTCCCTTTCGGCCATCAACTCGAAGAACCGCCCAAACACCCGCACGCCCTTCCAGATCTGCTCCACGTTGATCTTCTCGTCGGGCGCGTGCAGGCGGTCGTCGGGCAGCCCGATCCCGGACAACACGACCGGCGCCCCTTCCTTGGCAAGCTCGGGCACGATGGGAATCGACCCGCCCGACCGCACGGGCACAACGCCGCGTCCCTCGATCTCCGTGAATGCCCGGTCGAGCACCGCGATCGGCGTGGAGTCCACGTCCACGACCACGGGATCGGCGCCGTGCACGAACGTCACCGTGACGTCCGCGTAGCCGGGTGCCAGCTTCTTCACCGCGGCCGTGAGCAGTTTCTGCACCTTCTTCTCGCTCTGCTTGGGCACGAGCCGCAGGCTCACTTTCGCGGTGGCTTCGGCCGGGATCACGGTCTTGGCCCCGTCGCCGGTGAACCCACCCTTGATGCCGTGGATCTCGAACGTCGGCAGGGCCCAGAGCCGCTCGAACACGGTGTAGGCCTTGAGGCCGGTGAGCGCCTTGGCGCCGACCTCGTCCTTCAGGAACTTCCGCTCGTTGAACGGCAGTTTCTTCCACGCGGCGCGCACCTGCTTGGAGGGGCGCTGGACCAGGTCGTACAACCCCGGGATCTTGATCCGTCCCTCGGCGGTCTTGAGTCCGGCCAAGATCCGCACCAGCGTCTCATGGGCGTTCGGCGCAGCACCGCCGTACAGTCCCGAATGGAGGTCGCTGCGGGCCGTCCGCACCTTGATCTCCGCATAACACAGCCCGCGCAGCCCCGTCTCGACGGCCGGCCAGCCGGGCAGGTAGTAGGGCGTGTCGGCCACAAGCACCGCGTCGGCTCGCACGCGCTCGGGCTCGCGCGCGAGCAGGTCGAACAGAATCTTGCTGCCCGATTCCTCCTGCCCCTCGAGCAGGAACCGGATGTTGACCGGCGGCCGGTTGCGCCCCATCACGGCCTCGAACGCCTTGACGATCGCGAACACCTGCCCCTTGTCATCGGTCGCGCCGCGCGCGTACAGGTTCCCGTTCCGCACGGTCGGCTCGAACGGCGGCGATGTCCACTCATTGAGCGGATCCGGGGGCTGGACGTCGTAGTGCCCGTAGACGAGCACGATCGGCTTGCCGGGAACCTCCGGGCCGACGCCCCAGACGATGGGGTGGGTCTGGCTCGCCAGGTACTCGACCGTGCGGCAGCCGAGGGCCTTGAGGTGGTTGCCCAGCCAGTCGGCCGCCCGGCGACAGTCGGCATTGTGGCCGGGATCGGTGGAGATGCTGGGGATGCGCAGCAGCTCCTGAAGCTCGGAGAGCATCCGCACCTTGTGCGCATTCACGAAGTCCCGGAAATCCGTCATGGGCGGTATCGGCGTTGGAAGATGGTCAGCAGCGGAACGGCGGAACGAGTGAGGAATATATCCGCCCGGTCGGGGGGTTGCCCACTCGTCGTCTGCGGCGTCAATTCCCGAGACCGCACGAGGAGCCTGGATGACCGGCATGACGCGCGCCCCGTTTGCGACGGGATCGATCGTCCGCAACCAGTTCGACGACGCCGCCGACCTGGTGAATCTCGAGGACTACATGCGGCACCTTCTCAAGGAGCCGTTCCGCTCGGTCACCGTCGAGGTGCCGGTCCGCATGGATGACGGGCGGATCGAGGTGTTCCGCGGCTATCGCATCCAGCACAACGGCGCGCGCGGTCCGTGCAAAGGGGGCGTGCGCTACCATCCCCACGCCGACCACGAGGAGGTCCTGGGGCTCGCCACCACGATGACGTGGAAGACCGCCCTCGTCGACGTGCCGTTCGGCGGAGCCAAGGGTGGCGTACAGGTGAATCCGCGCGCGCTCTCCAAGCGGGAGCTGGAAGCGGTGACGCGCGTGTTCACCAGCCGCATCTCGCTCATGCTGGGCCCCTACCGCGACATCCCCGCCCCCGACATGGGGACCAACCAGCAGGTCATGGCGTGGCTGCTGGACGAGTTCTCCAAGCGCAACGGCTATTCGCCCGCCGTCGTCACCGGCAAGCCGATCTCGCTGGGCGGCTCGCTCGGGCGCGAGGAGGCGACGGGACGCGGGGTGGCGTTGGCGATGGAGGCGTACGCGCGGGACGAGGCCATCCCCATCCGGAACGGGACCGTCGTGATTCAGGGATTTGGGAACGTGGGGGCGCATCTGGCGCGGCTGCTGCACGGGCTCGGCGCCAAGGTGATCGCCGTGAGCGACGTCGACGGGGGCCTGCATCGCACCGACGGGCTGGACATCCCGGCCCTGTTCGCCCACGCCTACGTCAACCGGCACCCGGTGGGCGAATTCCCCGGCGGCGACCGCATCACCGACGAGGAGCTCTGGGGCCTGCGGTGTGACTGGCTGGTGCCGGCCGCGCTCGGTGGGGTCATCTGCAAGGACCACAACGCCGACGTGATCGACTGCCGCGTGGTCGTCGAAGCCGCCAATGCTCCCACGACTCCCATCGCCGACAAGATCCTCGCCGAACGCGGCATTGTGGTGCTGCCGGACATCCTGGTGAACGCCGGCGGCGTGATCGTCAGTTACTTCGAGTGGGTCCAGAACCTCCAGCAACATCCCTGGTCGCGCGACCGGGTCGATACGGAGCTGGCCGCCAAAATGACCCTGGCGTACGGGAGTGTGCGGGAACTGGTGCGGGCCAACCGCGTATCGTGGCGAACGGCTGCCTACGCGATTGCGCTGGAGCGGGTGGCGGAGGCGGAGCGGCTGCGCGGCCACTAGCCGCCGTCATCGCCTCCCAGAGGGGCCAAGACGTCAAACGGGTCCTGCTCGCCACGCTGCTCCATGGCCGTGAGGATGGCCGCCAACGCCGCCTGCACCGACCCCGACCGCTGGTGGATGCGCTCAAAGAGGTCGAGCCGCGTGCGATAGATGCGCGCGGCGACGAGGGTCGCGTTGTTCAGCGGTCGCGCCTGCAGGCGGCCGGCGTCGTAGACTTCCAGCGCCGCGCCGACGGTCCCCGCCAGCTGCGCGCGCGCCTCGCCAAACAGCCGGTCTCGCCCCGCCGTCAGGATGGCCCCCGGCGGTCGCGTGTCGTAGAAAGCCGTCAGCCGTTCCGCCAGGTTGGCGTAGAGGTGGGACAGCCGCACCTCGTCCCGCCAGATCGCGGCGGCCCGCGCTGCCAGGAGCGTGTCACCGCGGGCCCGGAAGAACGCCTCGGCCGCCCGGTACCCCACGTAGGACGCGAAGCTCTCGTCAAACGGCGTGGCGCCCGGCACGTAGAGCGTCCGATGGGCCGTCTCGTGTAGCACGGTCGCGACCACCGCCACGACGTCGCCGTCGAGCACCGTGGAGAGCAGCGGATCGCTGAACCACCCGAGCGTCGAGAACGCGCTCGCCGGTCGCAGATACGTGTCGTAGCCGCGCGCCGTGAAGTCGCGCGCCGCCTGCTCGGCCTTCGCCAGCGAGAAGAAGCCCCGGTACGGGACGGCTCCCACGATCGGGAATCGCCACAGGTGCGGTTCCAGCGCGTCGCGCGGACTCGCGGATAGCACCAGCAGGAGCGTGTCGCGCCCCACGCGCGCGTAGGTGGTGTACGAGTCGCCGGGCCGGAGGCCAATTGCGCTGTCGGCCCAGGCCCGGGCCTCGAGCACCAGGCGGATCTTCTGCCGGTGGTCCTCGGGCGTGGCGGGATCGGCCACGACCGCGGTCAGCGCGCGCCGCCGCAGGAGGATCCGCGCCTCTTCGTACGCCCCGCGCAGCACGAACCGGACGTCCGCCGAGACCGCCGCGCCGACGGCCACGGCGGCGGCGAGTACCATGACGAGCCCCAGCGCGGCGCGCGCGAGCACCCGCCACGTGCGGCGCGCCATGTCAGAGCGCCAGGCGCAGGCCGATACGCTGCGAGCCGTCCACCAGCAGATCGGTCGGCTCGTAGGCGTAGTCCACGGTGATGCGGCCCAGGGTGACGCTCGCACCCACCGTCAGCCGCGAGAGGTCCTCGCCCGCCTCGCGCGTCCCGTAGGCCGCCCGGCCCAGCACGCCGACGCCCCGCACCACCATGCCACCTTCCACGCCCGCCACGAAGCGGGTGGACCGCCCGGCCGGCCACTGGAGCTCGATCGTCGAGAGCAGCCGGTACGTCTCCTGCGGATCCACGTAGTTCATCGTGAATCCAAACCGTGTGAGCCGCGGGAAGACGAGCGGGCTCTGGTCGCTCCAGTTTCCGCCCACGTTCTGCACGGCGAAGCCGAAGGCGGCGAGATCGAAGATCGCGATCGCGATGCCGAGATCGCCCGACACGCCCGTTTCCCGGAGACCCGCGATGCCCTGCTCGACCACCTTGACGGACCCGCCGAACGCGAGCATCCCCAGGCGATAGATCAGGCTTCCCACGCCGAGCAACTCGTGCGCGGACACCGTCGCCCCGGTGGGCGTGCCGGTGACGCCGCCGGTGGCCGGGTCGGGCACGATTTCCTGCTCGGTGCCGAAGTCGAAGTACTTGAGCCCGCCGCCGAGATTGAGCTGCCCGAGCCGGAACCCGAGCGCCGCGGTCGCCTGATACGCGTCGAGCGCGCCGCCGAAGTAGCCGAGTTCCAGAGCGACATGGGGGATCAACGCGAGCCCGGCCGGGTTGGCGAACACGGCCGCCGCATCGCCCATCAGCGCGGCCCCGGCGTTGTTCAGGCCCGTCGCTCGGACCGAGCTGGGCGTGCGCAGCACCACCGGACCGTCTACGCCCGCGTCCTGTCCCGCCGCGCGGGGGGGGAACGCGGCCACCACGGCCGCCAGCCCGATCGCCCAGCTGCGCACGCGCTTACCGAATGCGGATGACGTTCAGCCGGGCGGCGACGCTCGCGGGCAGCGGACCGCCACTCGGCGCAGCGAGCCGCACGGTGAACCCCTTCTGCGCCGCGCTCTGCACCACGCGGAAGTAGTCGCCCGAGCCGGCCCGGAGTGTTCCGTCGAACGCGAACGTTCCACCCGAGAAAATCGGGGGCTCCAGAGGATAGGGCCGGGGGAACTGCGAGGGCAGCTGCTGGTTGAGCGAGCTGTACGTCGTACGCAAACGCCACGTGGTATACCGCAGCCGTGTCGGTGCCGTGAAGCTCGGCAGATCCGAGACCCAGTTGGCCAGGAACCACTGCGCGACGAGCGGCGCGAACGGGATGCCGGCCGCGGCGGCCACGTTCTCCGCCCCGGTGCGCGACGTCTCCACCAGCCGACGACTCAGATCCGCCCCGTGCTGGTCGAGCAGCCAGCGCACGAACAGCCAACCCGCCCCGCGCTCCTCCAGCGTCCCCGTACCGGAGCCCGGCAGCACGAACTCGGCGCCGGGATTGGTCAGGTAGAGGTACGCGTTGAACAGGTTGCCGATGGCGAAGCGCGAAAACAGGTCGTTCCGGCCCTGCGCGTCGAACCGCAGGCCGGCCAACTCCTCGGCCAGATGGGAGAGCGCTTCGTTCAGCCACAGCACCTCGGAGTTCCCGGCGCGCACGAGGACGTGCTGGTGGTAGCTGATCATGTGCTGGAACTCGTGCACGAACGTCACCGGCACCAGCCGGCGGACGACGTCCACGCTCAGCGTACACGTGACCGTTCCCGACGGGTCCGGCGCCAGGGCAAAGAACACCTCGCCGCGGTTCGAGCGCGAGTCGTTCTGAAACAGGGGATCGATGTCGATTCCGAAAAAATAGCCGGTGATGATCGAGGTCGAGCACTGATCCCGCGGCGTCAGCCCGTTCACCTTGGGTGTGAACAGGACGATCACGCCGCCGTTGCGGTCCACGTCCGACTCGGCTCCGAAGGCCTGCGTGTCCACTTCATACAGGTCGGTGTCGAACAGGCGGCCGATGGAGTCGAGCTCGATCGCCGAGAACTGTACCGGCGCCTGGTCGTCCATGAACAGGGCCGCATGGACGCCCACGTACTGCGCGCGGGCGTTGACCGCCGCGAAATCGGCCTGGGTCGAGCATGGCAAGGTGGCACAGACCTGAAACGTCCGGCGATCGCCCACTTTCACGGTGGGCGTCTCGACGGGCGCCAGGCTCAGCGCCGCCATGGGCCCCCGCGGCCGCGCCGCCGCCTCCCGTTCTTGGGCCCGCAGTGCGTCGTGAAACCGGGCCGCGAACGGGAGCGGGGTGCCGGGGGTCGCCCGGGCCGTGAGCGTCACGATCACCGAGTCGCCCTGCAGCCGGTATTGCGCCGAATCCCCCGGCGAGCCCGCCGTGGCCTGCGGGGCCAGGAGATACTCCGCGCCCCCGACGCCGGCGGTCGGGAAGGTCGCGCACCCGGCGAGCTCCGCGGGGTCAATGGACGCGTATTCCCCCACGGCCAGCGCCAGCGGACCCGCGGCCGCCTGATAGGTCCCCGGCAGCGCGTTGCTCGGCGCGCCCGCCAGGCGCGCCCGAATCTCCACCGGGCCGGCGGGGAGACAGATGGGCACCACCACGGAGAGGGCCGTGGCCGACCCCGACAGCACCAGCGCGGGCGCGCCACCGATCTCCACCTCGGCCGCCGCGCCCAGGGCCGTCCCGACCAGATCGAGCGTGTCGCCGCCGGTGAACGTCGGCGGAGTGACGGACGTCAGCGTCGGTGGCGGGGTGGCCGTCGCCGTGAGCGCCGCGACGACGGCGGCGTCCGTGACGAGCTGGGCCTGCACCCGGTACTCGCCGGCGGCGGGGCCGAGCACCAGCGCCACCTCCACCCGCCCGTTGCCGTCGGCCAATGTCACCGTATCGGACAGTACCGCGCCGGCGCCCTGGGTCACGCTCCAGCGCACCCGAGTCCGCGGCACCGTCTCGCCCCCCTCCGCTCGGGCGAGGACGGCGAGCGGCAGGGGCAGCCGCGCCCCGGCTGGCGCCGTCTGCCCGTTGGTGGACGCCACGAGATCCAGTGAGGCGGCGACCGGCAGCGGTTCCGTCCCCCCGCCGCAGGCTGCCGCCGTCACTCCGCCCACCAGCAGCAGCCCCCTGCGCACCACGCGCGACATCCGCATCCTGACCTCGCCTCGCCAGAGTTCCGTCCGTTGCCGCGGTCAGCGGCGCCGGTCGGCGGGTGACTCGTAACCTACGGAATTACAGCAACATACGACGCAACCGGGTGTTTTGACAACACCCGACACCGTCGGTAGCTTACCCAGTCGGATGGCCTTCGCTCACCTGCATACCCACTCGGAATACTCGCTCCTCGACGGCGCCAACCGGATCCCCGATCTGGTGGGGCGCGTCAGGGAGTTGGGCATGGACAGCCTGGCCGTCACCGATCATGGCAACCTCCACGCCGCCTGGTCGTTCTATCAGGAGGCCCGCGCCCAAGGCATCCGCCCCATCATCGGGTGCGAAGCCTACCTCGCGTTCGGGTCGCGCCACCTGCGCGAGAAACCGGCCGACGCCCCGGCGCAGTACTCGCACCTCGTGCTGCTCGCCCGCAATCGCACCGGCTATCACAACCTCGTCAAGCTGAGCTCGATCGGCTACGTCGAGGGCTACTACCGACGGCCCCGCATCGATCGCGAAGTGCTCGCGCGCTATGGGGAGGGCCTGATCGGCCTGGCCGCGTGCCTCTCCGGCGAGATCGCCCTCTGGCTCCGCCGCCAGAACTACGAGCTCGCGCGCCGGTCGGCGGAGTGGTTTGCGCAGACGTTCGGGCCCGACGGGTTCTGGCTCGAGGTGCAGGACCATGGCATCCCCGAGGAGCGGATCGTGCGAGACGGGATGTTCCGGCTCGGCGAGGATCTCGGTCTGCCGGTCGTGGCGACCAACGACGCGCACTACCTCCGGCGAGAGGACCACGAGGCGCACGATTGTCTCCTGGCGATCGGCACGGGCAAGGACCTGGACGATCCGGCGCGCTTTCGCTTCGTGGGCGAGGAGAGCTACGTCAAGTCGGAAGCGGAGATGCGGGAACTCTTCCCCGGCCGGCCGGATGTGCTCGCGAACACCCAGACGGTCGCCGACCGGTGCGAGTTCGATTTCGAGAAGCGGTACTTCCTGCCGCAGTTCCCCCGGCCCGACGGCTACGCATCCGACAACGACCTGCTGGTCGAGCTGGCGACGCGCGGCGCCGAAGCGCGTTACGGCACGTCGCTTCCGGCGGCCGTGCGCGAGCGGCTCGCGTACGAGTTGGACGTCATCACGACGACGGGCTACGCGGGCTACTTCCTCATCGTGCAGGATTTCATCCGCGCCGCCCGGGATCGCGGCATCCCAGTGGGACCCGGACGCGGCTCGGCGGCGGGCTCGCTGGTCGCCTACGCGCTCGGGATCACCAACGTCGATCCCCTGCGGTTCGACCTGCTGTTCGAGCGGTTTCTGAACCCCGAGCGGATTTCGATGCCGGACATCGACGTGGATTTCTGCTACGAGCGCCGCGGCGAAGTCATCGAGTACGTGCGGGAGCGCTACGGCCGGTCGAGCGTCGGGCAGATCATCACGTTCGGGACGCTGAAAGCGCGCGCGGCGCTGCGGGACATCGCGCGGGTCTTGCGCGTGAGCCTCGCCGACGCCGACAAGATGGCGAAGCTGATCCCGTCGGGACCGGCCTTCAGCCTGTCGGTCGCCGAGGCGGCGGCACGCGTCCCGGAGCTGCGCGCGCTCGTGAACGCCGATCCGGCGGCGGCCCGGGTGGTGGACCTGGCCCAGCGCATCGAGGGGCTCGCGCGCCACGCGTCCGTCCACGCCGCGGGCATCGTGATCGCGCCCGGACCGCTCGACGAGTACGTGCCCGTCTGCACGGCCCCGCAGCGCGGCAACGGCGCCGCCAGCGGGGAGGACGCCATCATCACGCAGTTCGACATGGTCGGCCTCGAGCAGGTCGGCATGCTCAAGATGGACTTCCTCGGGCTGCGGACCCTCACGGTGCTGCACGACGCCGTGGCCGCCATTGCCGAGCGCCGCAGCGTCACCGTGGACCTGGATCAGCTCGACCTCGACGACCCGACCGTGTACGAGCTCCTGCGCCAGGGCCGCACGGCGGGCGTGTTCCAGTTCGAGTCGCCACTCGCCACCGACACGCTGCGGCAGATGCGGTGCGACCGCTTCGACGATCTCGTCGCCACCAACGCACTGCTGCGTCCGGGGCCGCTCGACTCCGGCATGCACCTGGTCTACATCCGCCGCAAGCGCGGCGACGAGCCGGTCCAGTATCCGCATCCCGACCTCGCGGACGTGTTGGCCCCCACGCTCGGCGTCATCGTGTATCAGGAACAGGTGATGCGGATCGCCAACGTGCTCGCGGGCTTCACGCTCGCCGAAGCCGACGTGCTCCGCAAGGCGGTGGGGAAGAAGGACCCCGAGCTGATCCGTCGCGAGCTGTCGCGGTTCGTCGAACGGGCCACGGCGCGGGGACACCAGCGCCGGGTCATCGACGACATCGCCCGCCAGATCGAGACGTTCGGGCGGTACGGCTTCAACAAGTCCCACTCGGTCGCGTACAGCCTCCTCTCGTTTCAGACCGCCTGGCTCAAGGCGCACTATCCGGCGGAGTTCATGGCGGCGCTCCTGTCGTCGGAGATCGGCGACACGGACAAGGTGGTGGAGTACATCAACGAGGCCCGCGAGATGGGGCTCCAGGTGCTCCCACCGTCGGTCAACGAATCGGGCTGGAAGTTCACGGTCATCACCGACGACGAGATCCGCTTCGGGCTCGGCGCCGTCCGCCACGTGGGCCGCGGCGCGATCGAGTCCATTCTGGACGCCCGTGCCACGGGCGGGGCGTTCACCAGCCTCACCGATTTCTGTGACCGGGTGGACCTGCGACTGTGCAACAAGCGCGTCATCGAGTCGCTCGTGGCCGCCGGTGCCCTGGACCAGGTGGGCGGACACCGCGCCCAGCTGGCGGCGGCGCTCGACGTGGCGCTGCGGGAAGCCCAGTTGCGGCAGGCCGAGCGGGAGTCGGGCCAGGGGTCGCTGTTCGGCGACCCGGGGGCCGCGTCCGCCGGCAGACCGCCGTTGCCCCTGCCCGACCTGGAGCCGTGGTCCGAGGGCGAGCGGCTCGCCAAGGAAAAGGAAGTCATCGGCTTCTTCATCTCCGGCCATCCGCTCGAGCGGTTCCGCGAGGAGGCCACCCTGTTCGGGACGCGCACCACGGCCACCCTCGGCACGTGGAGCGAGCACCAGGTGACGGCGGCCGTCGTCGTCACCGCCGTCAAGCGGCAGATCTCCCGCAAGACCGGGGCGGAATACGCCCGGCTCACCGTGGAGGATTTCCACGGGACCGCCGAGGCCCTGGTGTTCCCGGACGCCTGGAGCAAGCTTTCCACGGTCGTCGTGGCGGATGCGGCCTTGCTCCTCACCGGGAGCTACAGCTCCCGGGACCGCGGCGAAGACCGGGCTCCGTTCATCGTCGAGCAGGCGGTGCCGCTGGCCGTTCTGCGGGAGCAGGGCCTCGTCGGCCTCGAGCTCGACTGGCGCCTGGGCGCCGGGCCCGACCAGGACACGGCCCGCGCCGCGGTGGCACTGTGCGCCGCCCACCCCGGGCCGGCCCCGGTGTTCGTCAGTTGGGCCGACGGCAACGGCTCACGCGCGCGGTTTCGCGCCCGGCGGGTGCAGGTGGACTTGAGCGACGCCCTGTTGGCGGCCCTGCGCGACCTGCTCGGGCCGGATCACGTGCGGCTCACGAAGGCGAGGTAACCGTGGCGTTCGAGCTCGAGTTCGAGAAGCCGCTGGTAGACCTGCAGCGCCAGATCGCCCACCTGAAGCGCCTGGCCGAAGAGCAGCGGCTCGACGTGCAGTCGGAGGTCGCGCCCCTCGAACAGAAGCTGTCGGAGCTCCGCCGCGAGATCTACGCCGATCTGACCCCCATGCAGCGCGTGCTGGTAGCGCGCCACCCGCGGCGTCCCTACGCCCTCGATTACCTGCGCACGGTCTTCAGCGATTTCGTCGAGCTGAAGGGCGACCGGCTGTTCCGCGACGATCCGGCGATTGTGGCGGGGTGGGCCCGGCTGGGCGAGCGGTCGGTGGTGGTGATCGGGCAGCAGAAGGGCCGCGATATGAAGGAGAACCTGCGCCGCAACTTCGGGATGCCGCATCCGGAGGGCTACCGCAAGGCGCTCCGGCTGATGCACCAGGCGGCCCGGTTTCAGGCGCCGGTCGTGACCCTGATCGACACGCCGGGCGCCTTCCCGGGCCTTGGCGCCGAGGAACGCGGCCAGGCCGAGGCGATCGCGCGCAATCTGGAAGGAATGGCACGGCTGGAAACGCCGTTCGTCGCCACCATCATTGGCGAGGGCGGCTCGGGCGGCGCGCTCGCGCTGGGACTCGCCGACCGCGTGCTGATGCTCGAGAACGCCATCTACTCGGTGATCTCCCCGGAGGGCTGCGCGGCGATTCTCTGGAAGGACGCCACCCAGAAGGAGCGGGCCGCGCAGGCGCTCCGACTCACGGCGACGGACCTGCACGAACTCGGCATCATCGACGAGATCGTGCGGGAGCCCGACGGCGGGGCGCACGCCGACCCCGACGAAGCGGGTCGCGCGCTCGGCGAGGCGCTGGACCGCGCCCTGACCGAGCTGGAGCCCGTGCCGCGCGACGCGCTGCTCGCCGCGCGGGCGGAGAAGTTCCTGCGCATGGGCCGCTTCGTCGAGGCATGACCGTGCCGACGCTCGTCGAAGTGCGGTTCAAGGGCAACCGCAAGGCGTATTTCACCGGGGATCAGCTGGACTTGACGCCGGGGCAAGAGGTGATCGTCGACGTCGACCGCGGCCAGGATCTCGGAACCGTGTCGGCCGTCGGCGCGATGGCGGAGCGGAAATGTGCCGTCGGGTGCGCGGGCTGCGGCGCGGGTCAAGTGCCGGACCCCGGCGGGGCGGTCGTGCGTGCCGCCTCGAGCGAGGATGTCCATCTCGCCGGCGAGCTGCGGAAAGCCGAGGAAGACGTGCGGCGGGCGGTGATCGAGCGGGTGGCGGCGCACCACCTGCCGATGAAGGTGTCCGACGCCGAATGGCAGTGGGACCGCAAGAAGCTGACGGTCTATTTCACGGCGGAGCACCGCGTCGACTTTCGCGCCCTCGTGCGGGATCTCGCCAGCCTGTTTCGCACCCGCATCGAACTGCGGCAAATCGGCGCCCGCGACGAGGCCAAGCGGCTGGAAGGGCTGGGACGCTGCGGCCGGGAATACTGCTGCTCGTCCTGGTTACCGGAGCTGCGGCCCGTGAGCCTGGCGCTCGCCAAGGATCAGCGCCTCTCGCTCAACCCGTCGCAGATCTCCGGCGGCTGCGGACGCCTGTTGTGCTGCCTCCGGTACGAGCATGATTTCTACGTCGCGAGCCGCAAGCGGTTTCCCAAGGAAGGTCGCACGCTCACGACGCAGCGCGGCGCCGAACGCGTGCAGGCGGTCGACATCTTCCGCGAGCGCGTGCTGCTCAAGGCCCCGGACGGGAGCGCGCGGACCCTGACCCTCGTGGAGCTCAAGGAGGAGTTGGCCCACGCCGAGGCGCCGCCGACGCGCGAGCCCGCGGCGCCGAGTCACCTCGTCACGTTCGACGAAGGCCCCACGGCCACCACGGAGGACGCGATCGCCTCGGTGACGCCACCGACGGGCGCCGGCAAGCGCCGCCGCCGCCGTGGACGGCGGGGAGGCCGCCGCGGCTCCGCCCGGGGGGAGACCGACCAGCCCGACACACCCCCGCCGCCTCGTGACGCCGACGACACGTAAGTTCTACGTCACGACGGCCATCGACTACGCGAACGGCGAGCCCCACCTGGGACACGCGTTCGAGAAGATCGGGGCCGACTGTGTCGCCCGCTACCACCGGCTGCGGGGCGAGCCGGTGCACTTCGTGATCGGGATGGACGAGCACGGCCAGAAGGTGGCGCAGGCCGCCGAAGAGGCGGGCGCGGAACCGCAGGCCTGGGTGGACGGCATCGCGGAGCGGTTCCGGGTCGCATGGGACGAGCTGGGCATCAGCCACGACGACTTCATCCGCACCACCGAGGCCCGCCACGCCCGCGCCGTCCAGGAGCTGTTCCGGCGCATCCGGGAACGCGGCCACATCTTCGAGGGCGTCTACAGCGGGTACTACTGCGTCGGCTGCGAGGCGTTCAAGCTCGAGAAGGACCTCGACGACCAGGGCCGCTGTCCGATCCATCCCAGCCGCGAGATCAAGTGGGTCGAGGAACCGAACTTCTTCTTCCGTCTGTCGGCGTTCGGGCCCTGGCTGCTCGAGCGGTACGCGGCCCACCCCGACTTCGTGCGACCCGCGGCGAAGATGAACGAGATCCGGAACGTCGTCGCCGACGGCCTGCAGGACATCTCCGTGAGTCGGGCACGCGTGCCCTGGGGCATCCCCTGGCCCGACGATCCCGACCACACCGTGTACGTGTGGTTCGAGGCACTCACCAACTACCTGTCGGCGACGGGCTTCCCCGACGCGTCGTACACCGAGCTATGGCCGGCCGACCTCCACATCATCGGGCCGGACATCGTGCGGTTTCACGCCGCGCTGTGGCCGGCGATGCTCGAGGCGGCGGGTCTCGAGCCTCCGCGCGGCGTGTGGTGCCACGGCTGGGTGAATCTCGCCGGCGCCCGGTTCTCGAAGAGCGCCGGCGTGCACCTCACCCTGCGCGAGGCCATCGATCGGCACGGCCCCGACGCCCTGCGGTACTTCCTGCTGCGGGAGGTTCCCTGGGACGGCGACGGCACGTTCTCCCTCGAACGCTTCGACGTGCGCTACACCGCCGACCTCGCCGACGGCTACGGCAACCTCGTGAGCCGCGTGCTCGCCATGATCGAGCGGTACCTCGACGGGACCGTCCCCCCCTACGCGGCGGACACCGATCTCGACCGTGCGCGCACGACCACCCTGGAGCGCTACGTGGCCGCCATGGACGGTCACCTGCTGCACGACGGCGCCGCGCGCGCCCTCGAGCTCGTCGCGGACGCGAATGCGTTCATCGAGGCGCGCGCCCCGTGGGCGTTGGCCAAAGCCGGCAACCGCGCCGCCCTGGCCGAGACGCTTGGCGCCCTCGCCGCAACCCTGGCCGCCATCACCGCCATGCTCACCCCGTTCCTGCCCGGGAAGACCGCCACCGTGTGCCGCGCTCTCGGCAGGGACGCCGCCGATGTGAGTCTGGTCACCACAGAAATGCGGGGCGTGTCGGGTAATCGGGTCCGCAAGATCCCCCCGCTGTTCCCGAAACCGCCGGCGGCAGCGTAACTCGTTTATTAACAACAGGTTAGATTTCGTTTCCGGGGGTTGACACCCTCGGACCAGCGGGCGTAAGTTGGGGCGCCACTGAGAGGGACGGGGGACGACCCCGCCCAGGATCTGTTACCGCAGCACCACAGGAGTCGAGGCCATCGTGGCAGCGAACCGACGCTGGACGATCCTTTTCGTGCCCCCGGGTGCTTCCAGCACGCGCGCAATCGACATTCCCGCGCGGGTGCTGAAGTGGGGTGCGGGCCTCGGCGCCGTGGCCGGCGTGGCGGCACTGGTCTTCGGGGTCATGACGTTGACCAAGTCCATCGACCTCACCCGCCTGGACCGGCTCGAACGTACCAATCAGCTGCTCGGCCAGGAACTCGACATCACCCGGACGCAGCTCACGGAGCTGCAGGATACCCTCACGGCCATCACCCACCGCGATCGCCAGGTGCGTTTGCTGGCCGGGCTCGAGCCGATGGACGCCGACGTCCAGCTCGCCGGTATCGGCGGCCCCGTGGGCGAATGGTCGGAACGCGAAGAACTGCTGGCGGAGGGCACGATCGGGCGGGCCGCGCTCGACCTGCGGCTCGACCTCGACGGGCTGATCCGCCGCGCCAATCTGATCGCCGGCTCGTTCCGCGAAGCGGCCGACAGCCTCACGTCGCACAACGACCGGCTGGCGCGCACGCCGTCCATCATGCCCACGCAGGGCTACCTCAGCAGCCGGTTCGCCAAGGCGCGCATCCATCCCATCTTCCACGAGGCGCGCGCCCACGAGGGGATCGACATCTCGGCCCCCATGGGAACGCCCATCCTGGCGGCGGCGAGCGGTCTGGTGATGGATGTCGGTACCGTCGCCGGCTATGGGAAGATGGTCACGGTCGACCACGGCTACGGCCTCGTAACGCGCTACGCGCACCTCTCCAAGGCCCTGGTCCGTGCGGGGCAGCGCGTGAAGCGCGGTGAGGAAATCGCGCAGGTAGGCAACTCGGGGATCGCGACGGCTCCGCACCTCCACTACGAGGTGATGGTCCGCGGGCAGCAGCAGGATCCGCTGAAATTCATCTTCCCCGAAACGATCGTGGATTGAGCGGGCTCCACCACTCCCTCACAACCACATGGCTGACACGCCTGGCACTCGCCGGGGGCAGCCTGCTGTGCGCCTGTAGCGACCGTGACGTGCCCGTTGACGTGCACGTCACGGTCGACACTGAGCCGGCACGCGGGGTCGAGGTGCTCGCCCTGCCCTACGACCCCCGGATCATCCTGGACTCGCTCGAGGCGGCGGCGCCAGCGCCCCGTCCCGACTTCTCCGGCCTCGAGGCCGAGCTTCGCATCTTCCGCCGCCCGCCCATCGCGGAGGAAGGGCCGGAGGCGGTCGCCTGGGGGGCGACGCGGGACAGCGTGGAACGCCTGGCGGACTCGCTTCGAGCCGTCGACCGGCGGTCACCGGGCTACGCGGCGGCGTACCAGGGGTTCCGACGGCTGTATACGCGGCTGGTGGAGCGGGCGGCGGTGCGCGACGCAGCCCGCCGGGAGCTGACCGCGGATGTGCGGTCCCTGGCCCTGCGGGCCGGATACGCGGCGGACTCGCTGCGTCGCTGGGAATCCGAGGCGTTCGCGGGGCTCGACAGCGCCGCCGCGCTCGCCGTCGCGGCGAGCGGCCGTGAGCCGGTGACCGCCACGACCGATGCTGAGGGTCGGGCGGCGATGGAGCTGGCCGGCGGGGCCTGGTGGCTGGTGGTGCGGTTGCCGCACCCGGAGAACATCTTCCTCGAGCACGTGTGGACCGTGCCCATGACGATTTCGGGCTTTCCCATCCGGGTCCCGCTCACGACTGTCAACGCCGAGACCCACTGGCGGCACTGACCCGCGAAAAGCAGCGCCCCGGAGCGGTTCGACTCCGGGGCGCCCGCACGCCTAAAGCCGCAAACCGGCTTAGTCCTTCGTGACCTTGATCCGGACGTTGTTCACGCCGGCATTCGCCGTCCAAGGCGAGAAGATGATGAAGTAGCTCGTATTCGCCGCCAACTGGAGATTCACTGCATCGAGCTCGGCCAGTGTACCGCCGCTGAAGCCGAATCCGGGGCAGGACGAATAGTCGGTTGTGCACACGATGATATCGTTGTCGCCACTCAGCGTCCAGCGGGCCTCGACGTCAATCACCTCGTCAGTGGCGCCGGTCGTGTACACGAGGTAGTGGTCGTACCCGGTGACGGCACCGCTGTTCTGGCAGCCCCGACTCCCCTGGGCCGTCCCATCGTGCACGAGGTAGACCCAACTCAACGCGGACTTCACCGCCGAGAAGTCGGGCGCATTCGTCGGGTCGCTGCAATCGTTCGTGATGTTCCCCGGCGAGTACAGGTCCTCATTTGCCTTCGTCACCGTGAACGTACCGTTCTGGGCCAGCTGATCCGGCCCGATGGCACTGAAGGCCAGCACCCCTTGCGCCGTCGAGCCGGTCGCCGGCACCGCGAACGTGAGGTTGGATGGGGTGATCAGGTCCACGAAGGCAGCCACGCCACCAACGCTCACTTTCGTATCGGCGTCCCACGATGCGCCGTCCGCCGCCTTGGTGGCGGTAATCAGCGCACCCGGCCCCGCGGAGCTGGCCGACAGCGTCCCGCCGAACACGCCGGGCGCCACGACGAGCGTCTTCCGGGCGTTCCCGCCGCCCGGCGCCCGCACGTAGATGCTCACCGAGCCCGTACCGCGGCCCGCGGCCTCGCCGGTGGCAGCGGCGACGGCGAGCTGAGCCTTGCTGGAGCTGGACCACTCGTACTCCGGCGCGCCGGAGAGCGCGTTGCCAGCGACGTCCACCGCGTTGACCGTATAGGTCGCGGTGTTCCCCGAGCCCACCGTGTCCGGCCCGACCACGAGCATGCCCGCCGGCCCGGTCCTGACGATGATGCTGTCCTGCAGACCGTCGGCCGCCGCCCGGACGCAGGTCGTGCCGAGCTCGACGCCCTTCACGAAGGCCGTCGTGCTCCAGGGCGCACCCGCGCCCTGGCCGGTGAGGGTGGCGACGGCGGCATTGCACGCCGTGAGCGTCACGGCCGTGGCCGTCTCGTTGCCGGCCTCGTCCCGCGCCACCGCGCCGATCGGTACGGAGTCGCCCACGACGACCGCGACGGCGCTGTTGCTGAGCTGAAGGCTCGTGGCCGCGCCCGGCGGCCCACCCAGATAGAGGGGCGTATCGTCCGGACACGCGAGCGTGCCCGTCACGAGAAGCGCCGTCCCCAAGACCATCTTATAGCCAAGCCGCATATCGCTGCGCTCCTTCGTGGCGCTCGGGGTCCGGCG
>JAOTWJ010000028.1 GCA_029862925.1 Gemmatimonadota bacterium | reverse complement strand
CGCCGAGACAGTGGCCGCCGGTCACCCAGCCACCGCGGCTTCCCACGCCCGAACCCACCCGCCTCGAGGCGTTCGGGAGGTTCCTCGCGGCGCACGCCGTCACGATTACCGTCGTCCTGCTGGGTGCCCTGACGCTCGTGTTCCTCTACTACGTGTCGCGGCCGACGTTTACGGAAGGCTACATCCCGCCGCTCGCCACGACCGATCCACTCCCGCTCCCCATCGAACCCAACACTCCCATTCTCGGCGGGTTCGCGCTGCTCGGGCCGATCCCACCGGAGGTCAATCCGGAGAGCAGCACGCTCGCCCGGTACAATTTCGGGCGGGGGAGCCTCGTGGACGTCCTGAATGGCACCGTCTACGCGATCACCCTCGTGACGCCGGAGCGCACGTGGCGGGGACACCGGGTGGGACTCAGCGAGATCCAGGCCCGCGGTCATTTGGCGCTCCTGGGCGCCATCCGCGAGGACACCGTCATGCGGGCCGCAGCGGTGTCCATGGGCGGCTACGAGAGCTACCGCAGTGTCGCCACCCTGCCGCGGCGTGAACTGGCGACGGAGGTCCGGCCGCCGAACGGCTGCTTCGACGTGTACGTGACCCTGGCGCCACAGGTGATCGGCGTAGCCGCGCGCGCCGGCGACACCGTGGTCGCCGTCGCGCGCCGCGGGGCGCCCCCAAGCTGGGTGGTGCATGAGGTCCGCGTGGTGAGCCGGGCGCTCCAGGGGCCCTACGCCGGAGCACCGGTGTGTCAGTGACGGCCGTTCACCGGATGCCCGCTTCGCGCTGCAGCCACCGCACGTACCCCACGATCCGGTCCACGTCGTCAAGGGTGAGGCCAGGGACGGGCCGCATGTCGCCGAAGCGCCAGTGATGGGCCCGCACGCCCACCTGGACCGCGCGAAGGAACGCCGCGTCGGCGTGATGCGACGGCTCGTACACCCGATGCACGAGGGGCGGGCCCTGCGCGCTGCCGCCCCCGCGGAGACCGTGGCAGGCGCCACAGCGGGCGCCAAACAGCTGCTCGCCCGCCACGTGCTCGGCCGGCGTGGGCGCCGTGACCGGTGGCGGTGGGGCGTCGCCGGCGCAGCCGGCGCTCCCCCACGGTCCGACGAGAGCGGCGAGCACGATGGCGCGGCCGCGAGCCCGGTGGCCTGGTCCACCGGAGACCCCTATACTGGTCACGGTTCGCCCCGACAGTTGCCCTGCCGCCATGGAGGTGTTTGCCACATGCGCATGCCCTCACTCCTCGTGATGAGCGCCCTCGGCGGCCTCGCCTGCGCCCCAGCCGAACAGCCCCCGGGATCGACCGGCCCCATCAGTGTCGCCGAGGTCGGGTTCGCGACCCCCGAGGGGATGCTGCACGACCCGGCCGCCGACGTCTACCTCGTTTCCAATATCAACGGCGGCCCGACCGACCGCGACGATAACGGGTTCATCTCGCGGGTCGCTCCGGACGGCAACGTGAGCGCCCTCAAGTGGATCGACGGGGCGACGGATGCGGTCCGACTGGATGCGCCCAAGGGGATGGCGCTGCGAGGGGACACCCTGTTCGTGGCCGACATCGACACCGTCCGGCTGTTTCACCGCACCAGCGGCACGTCGCTGGGCGCGTGGGGGGTCCCCGGGGCGACCTTCCTCAACGATCTCGCCGTGGGACCTGACGGTACCCTCTACGCCACCGACACGGGGATCCGCCTCACGGCGGACGGCATGCAGGACGCCGGCACGGACGCCGTGTATCGGTTCGACGGCGGGCAGCCGATTGCGGTCGTGTCGGGTGCCGGGTTGGGCCGGCCCAACGGCATCGTCGCGGACGCCACGGGCCTCACGGTCGCCACCTACGGCTCCGGCACGGTCTATCGGGTCGACATCGCGACCGCCGCGCGCACCCCACTCACGACGCCGCCCGAAGGCCGCCTCGACGGCATCGTGGCGCTCCCGGGCGGCGAGTTCCTCGTGTCGAGCTGGGCGGGTGCCCGCGTCTACCGGCTCGGCGGCGCGGGGGCACCGGTCGCCGTCACCGACAGCGTGCCCTCGCCGGCCGACATCGCGTACGATGCCAAGCGGAACCGGCTGCTGATCCCGGTCTTCACCGAGGACCGGCTGCTGTTCCTCCCGCTGGGGGCGCGGTAGCGAAGCGGCCGGAGGCCCACCGCACGACTGGGGCACACGTTCCTTACCGGCCGACGGGGCGCGCCTCGCTCCGCCCGAAGTTGCCCCGTTCGGCATCCGACGCCAACACCTGCAGCCGGGCGCCCGGTGGCGCCTCCGGGACGGCAATCTCCCCCGCCCAGATGTTCGGCTCTCCGCTGAACCCGAGCGGAGCTTCGGCCAGGATCCGCGCGCCGTCCACTACGCGGGCGACCACCGTCATCCGGGTGGCGTCCCACAGGCCGCCCGCCGTGAACGGACATCCGCACAGCATCCGCACGCGGGCGCGCACCGGCGTCGACCCACGGGAAGCGGTGCTCGCCGGCTCGAGCAGCTCGACGATGAACCCCCGCAACTCGATCACGATGCCCTCCCCGCGCACCTCCTGGCCCGGAATCAGCAGCGCCGTAACCGAGCCGCGCTGCATGGCGTGCGGAAACCCCAGTGGCGCCTCTGCCATGATCTCGACCACCGTGGGCGTGTCGATCGCCACCGTCGCGACGAAGTGCGCCGCGTCCGGCGTATCGAACGGCGAGGTCCCCCGTACGCGGGGGTCCTGCATGATCAGGCGCGTGTCGCCCGTCCCGCCCTGCTGTTCACCTTCCGCCAGCACCGCGCCGGTGGCGGCATCACGAATCACCACGCGGGCACCGCCCACGCCGGTCCCGATGATCTTGGCATCGTGCGAAACCACGCGCACCGTGACGGTCGTCTGCGCCGCCGCGGCGGCCGCGGACCCCGCCAGACCGGCGAGCACCCCCATCACTGTTCGGCGAATCATAGAATCCCACTCCCAGAACACGTTCATGTGCTCCTAATCTAGTGAGGCGCCTCGCCGTCATCGACCGCGCCCGGCCACCGTATATTCCTCTGTCGAAGTTGGAAGGGATACCGTGGCGCCAAAGGCCGTCGCACCCGACACGCTGGTCATCCGCGCCCTCGCGTCGCACGCGGACTTTGACGCCTGCGTCCGGCTCCAGCGTGCCACGTGGGGTGACGATTTCCGCGAACTCGTGCCGCCCGCCATGCTCCAGATCGCCCAGAAGCTGGGCGGTATCGCCGCGGGCGCCTTTGCCGGCGACCGATTGGTCGGCTTCGTGTACGGCCTCACGGGGCTGCTCGACGGACGCACGGCCCATTGGTCGCACATGCTGGCCGTGGATCCCGCCTGCCGAGACCAGGGCATCGGGCAACGGCTCAAAGCCCACCAGCGGGACGCCATTCGTGCGCTCGGCATCGATCGGATCTTCTGGACGTTCGATCCCCTGGTCGCGCGCAACGCCTACGTGAATCTCACCTGCCTGGGGGCCCGTGTCACCGAGTACGTCCGGGACATGTACGGAGACAACCCGCGCAGTCGCACCGACAGCGTGATCGGCAGCGACCGGTTCGTGGTGGTGTGGGACGTGATCGGCGGGCGCGACGGGCACGATCGGACGCCCGTCGCGCCCGCCGCCTCCGCCGTGTCCGTCACGACCGCCGACCCGGCCACACCCGCCGTCGCGGACCCGTTCCCGGAATCACCGCTGGTCACGATTGCCATCCCCGACGATATCCAGGCCCTCAAACAGACGGCACCGAACACCGCCCGCGCGTGGCGCGCCGCCACGCGGGGCGCGTTCGAGCACTACGTCGGCAGCGGGTACCGGGTGGGAGGCTTCGCACGCGATCCCCGCGGCGCGGGCGGCCGGTACGTGCTGGAGCGCGCGGATGCTTGAAGTCCGGACGGTGCGCCTGCGCGAGATTCGGCTGCCCCTGCGCGAACCGTTCCGGATCTCGTCGGGCGTCACCCACGACCGGCGGATCCTGCTCGTGCAGCTGGTGGATGGGAACGGGCGCGAGGCCTGGGGAGAATGCGTGGCGGGCGAAACACCGGCCTATTCGGCGGAGACGATCGATACCGCACGACTCGTGTTGCGCGAGTGGCTCGTGCCCCGCCTGCTCGGTGGACCGATTGCGGAGCCGGCGGCCGTGAGCCCCATGCTCGACGCCGGGGTGCGGGGCCACCGCATGGCCAAGGCCGCGCTCGAAATGGCGTGTTGGGTTCTGGAAGCCGAGTGTCGCGGCGTCGCCCTGGCGGCCCTGCTGGGCGGTACCCGGGAGGTCATCGAGGTCGGCATTTCCCTCGGCATCCAGCCGACCCCGGCGGACCTGGCGGCGCGCGCCACGGCGGCGGCGGCGGAGGGATACCGCCGTATCAAACTCAAGATCCAACCCGGCGCGGATGTCGCGTTCGTCGAGGCGGTCCGCGCGGTGGTGGGCCCCGACCTGCCGCTTTCCGTCGACGCCAACGCCGCGTATGCGCTCGCCGATGCGGCGCATCTCGCGCGGCTGGACCGGTTCGGCCTGGTCATGCTGGAACAGCCGCTCGACGCGGACGACCTGCGCCGCCACGCCCTGCTCCAGCGGCAGCTCGCGACGCCGCTCTGTCTGGACGAGTCGATTACGTCGGCCGCGCGCGCCGAAGACGCGCTCGAACTGGACAGCGCCCGGATCGTGAACGTCAAACCCGGCCGCGTGGGCGGCTTCCTCGCGGCCCGCGCCATTCACGACCTCTGTGCGCGCCGCGGCGTCCCGGTGTGGTGCGGCGGGATGTTGGAGAGCGGCATCGGCCGGGCCCACAACGTCGCCCTCGCTGCCCTGCCCAACTTCACGCTGCCGGGCGACCTGAGCCCGAGCCGCCGGTACTGGGCTCGCGACATCGTCAGCCCGGAATGGACGATGAGTGCCGACGGCCGTGTCGCGGTCCCCCTGACGCAGCCCGGGCTGGGGGTGGCCGTGGATCTCAACCGCGTCGATGATCTCACCGTGCATCTCGAGGAACGACACGCATGACGCTCCACGCCATCGAAACGCTGTTCGACCCGACCCTGCGGGCGGGGCTGTTCGACCTGCGTCGCGATCTGCATCGCCATCCGGAGCTGGCGTTTCAGGAAGTGCGCACGGCTGCGCGTCTCGAAGCGGCACTCGGCGCGGCTGGGGCCGACGACGTGCGTCGGGTCGCCGGTACCGGGCTCGTGGCTCGCGTGCCGGGACGCCACGCTGACGGACCCGTCGTAGCCCTCCGGGGCGACATCGATGCCCTGCCGATCCACGAGGAGACCGGCGTCGCCTTCGCCTCGGCGACGGCGGGCGTGATGCACGCCTGCGGCCACGACGTGCACGCCACCTGGACCATCGGCGCCGCGCACCTGCTGGCGCGACAGCCGGCGGTGGGCGAAGTGCGCATCCTGCTCCAGCCGGCCGAGGAGCTGGGCCGCGGCGCCCTGGCGCTGCTCGAGGCCGGGGCTCTCGACGGCGTGCGCGCCATCGTGGGCGGACACGTGGACATGCGCATCGCGCTCGGCCAGGTCATCGCGGAGCCGGGACCCATCGCCGGCTCGACCGACGAGTTCGTCATCGAGGTGGTGGGCCGAGGCGGGCACGCCGCCCGGCCGCACGAGGCGCGCGACCCCATCGTCGCCGCGGCGGGCATCGTGATCGGCCTCCAGACCATCGTGGCCCGCCGGCTCGCGCCCGGGGAACCGGCGGTCGTCACGGTGGCGACCTTCCAAGCGGGAACGGCCGAGAATGTGATTCCGGAACGCGCGCGCCTGACCGGCACGTTGCGCGCCGTCCGGCCCGACACGCGGCTCGCCTTGCAGGCCGAGCTGCGGCGGACGGCGGAGGCGATTGCCGCCGCGCACGACGTCGAGGCGCGGGTCGACCTCCGCGCCGGGACGCCGCCGATCATCAACTCGGGGGAGACGATCGGTTGGGCCCGCACCGCCGTCACGATGCTCCTTGGGCAAGACGCCTTCCGCACCCTGCCGACGCCCAACCTGGGCGGGGAGGACTTCGCCTTTTACCTGGAGCGCCTGCCGGGCTGTTTCATCCGCATCGGCGCCCACGAACCCGGCACCGAGCGCACGATGGCCCACACACCGCGCTTTCTCCCGGACGAGCGCGCCATCCTGATCGGCGCGGCCGTGCTGGCTGAGACCGCGCGGCGGGCGGCGGCGGAACTCAGTTCGTGAACCGGTAAGCGTGAAACGTCGGCGGGCGCCCGCGTCCCGCTGCACGTTTCACGTTTCACGTCTCACGTCTCACGTCTCACGTCTCACGTCTCGCGTCTCACGTTTCACGTTTCACGTTTCACGTTTCGCGCGTTCTCACGGTTCCCGCTCACGAGAATGGCCGTGCCGAGCGTCCCCGCCGCCAGGGACGCGACGAGGATGCCGATCTTGGCGTCGTCCAGCATCGGCGTGTTCCCGAACGCGAGGGACCCGATGAACAGCGACATCGTGAAGCCGATGCCGCCGAGGGCCGCGACGCCGGACAACTGCCGCCAGGTGACGCCGGCGGGACGTTCGGCGAGCCCAATGGTGATGGCGAGCCACGCGAAGCCCACGATGCCGATCAGCTTGCCCGCCACCAGCCCTCCGACGATGCCGATCGTCACGGGATGCACGAGCGCGGCGGCCAGTCCTTCGCCCAGCACGACGCCCGCATTGGCCAAGGCGAAGATGGGCATGACGGCGAACGTGACCCACGGGTGCAGTGCGTGCACGAGCCGCTGGAGCGGCGTTTCTACCGCCTGCACCGTGCCCACCAGCCCGTAGATCAACTCCTGCTGCTCGCCGGAGATCTCGTGCGTCTCCGGATCCGTATCGAGGGCCTCGAACCGGTCGAGCAACTCCCGGCTGCGGGTGCGGAACTGCCCCGTATTGATCCGGGCCGACGTAGGGATGGTCATCGCACCAAGCACGCCCGCGACCGTGGCGTGGACGCCGGACTTCAGGAACGCGACCCAGAGGGCGAACCCTAGGAGCCCGTAGATGGCGGGGTGCCGCACCCGTGCCATGCTCGTCAGGACCATCAGGGCGAAGATCAGGGCGGCGGCACCGAGGGCCGCGAACGAGAGCTCCGCCGTGTAGAACACAGCGATGACCAGCACCGCACCGAGATCGTCAACGATCGCGAGCGCCGTGAGGAACACCTTCAGCGACAGGGGGATGCGGTCGCCCAGCAGCGCCATCACGCCGATGGCGAACGCGATGTCCGTCGCCATCGGGATCCCCCACCCATTGCTCCCCGGCCCGTCGAGGTTGAAGGCCAGGTAGATCGCCGCCGGCACCACCATGCCGCCGAGCGCCGCGGCGGCCGGCAGCGCCGCCCGCCGCACCGAAGCCAGTTCTCCGACGAGCACCTCGCGTTTGATCTCGAGACCCACGACGAAGAAGAAGATGGCCATCAGCCCGTCGTTCACCCACAGCTCGAGCGGCTTGGCCAGCTCGAAGGGTCCGACGCCGACGGTCACGGGCGTGTGCCACAGCGCGAAGTACGCTGGCGCCCATGGGGAGTTGGCCCAGACGAGCGCGGCGACGGTGGCGACGAGCAGCAGAATGCCGCCTGCGGCTTCGAGGCGGAAAAACTCCTGGAATCCACGCACCAGTCGCAGAGCAGCCGGCCGACGTCTCACTTCACGTCCCTCCGACGACACACTCGCCGGCGCCGCGGGGCGTCGGGCACTCGAGACGGGCAGCGCGCGTGTCGCATAGCGTGCGTGGGTACCAGGTACGGGAATCCCGGATGGCGGGTCGAGCGTCCGGCCACCGGCGACGATCGGCGCACAGGCTCACGTCGGCGGGTCGGCTGGCGCGGAGGCGCGCGTGGCGCGAAGCCGGCGGATCCAAATCGTCAAGGCGAGACCGCCGCCCGCCACGGCGCCCGCGACGATCCACCCGATCCCCCCCAACAGCACCGGCCAGCGGCGTCCGATGACGGCACCCAGCCACCCGCCCGCGAACGCCGCCGCCCACACCACGAACGGCGTGAGCCCCCAGCCGAGCATCCGGACCAGGTCCCGCCGGCCGTCGCTCACTTGCGATACGCGACCGCCGCAATCAGGACGTGCAGCCCGAGGCCGACGGCGAAGGCGAGCGCCGCGGTGGTCGCATGAAACGGGAGCAGACGCGTGCCCGCGGCGGCCGCGAACAGCAGGACGCCCACCCCGGCGGACTGCGCTCCCACGGCGACCGGATGCGCCTCCCGCCCTCCCCGCGCCGCCATCGCCACGACCCAGGCACCGAGCCACGCCAGCACCGCGGACCCCATCCACCAGACGGGGATGTACCAGAATCCGCTGCCGCCGCCGATGGCGTCCCAGGTCCAGTGGTAGAGCTGCAGCGGCCGCAGGATCGCCGTGTCGAGCACCGTGAACCCGAGCGCGCCGAGCAGCCCGATCATGGCCGCCCACGCGATGCCATCGACGGAGCGGGGGCGAATGCGGCTCGCAGGCAGGTAGCTGACCACGACCCCGCCCAGCACGATGAGGCCAGCCTGCACGATGACCTCCACCGCGCCCGCAAGCGCGCGCGACAGCAGCGCAAACGCGGTGACCCCGACGGCCGTGAGCACGCCGAGGATGGCACCCCCGGTCAGAATCGTGCGGACGTCCGAGCGGTCCGCGGCGGCTTCAACGGCTGCGGTCATCGAGAATCCCGGCTAAGGCCGGTGGAAGCTACCCCGCCCCCGCGACGAGTTCAACCGGCGAGCGCGCCTCACCAGGTCAGGCCCAGGTGCCCGGCCGCGATCCGCAGCCCGAGCAGCGTCAGGCGCGGTTCCACGAGCTCGATCGCGGGCACGAGCGGGGCGATGAGCGGGGCGAGTCCCCCGGTGGCAACGACGTAGGGAACCGCCGTTCCCGGCCACTCGGCCTTGATGCGCAGCAGCAACCCGGCCACGGCATCGGCGGTGCCGAGCACGACGCCGGCCTGGATGCACGTCTCCGTGCGCCGCCCGATGACCCCCGTCGGCGCCACGAGGGCGGTGGACGGCAGCTTGGCCGTGCGACGGATGAGATTGTCCGCCGCCGTCCGGATGCCGGGGGCGATGACGCCCCCGACGAAGCGACCGTCCCCCAGAATGCAGTCGAAGGTCGTCGCGGTCCCGAAGTCCACCACCACCGTGTCTCGCTGATAGAGGGCGAGCGCGGCCAGTGTGTTCACCACGCGATCCGCGCCGACGGTGAGCGGTTCCTCGACATCGAGCTTTATCGGCAGCCGGCTCGTCGGGCCCACCTCGACGGGCGCCACTCCGCTGGCACGGTGAATCCCGGCGGCCAGCTCGGCCGCCACCGGTGGCGCGACCGACGCCAGCACGGCGGCCCGAATGGTGTCGGTCGATCGGCCCGAGTGCAGCAGGTAGGCCGTCAGCATGGCGGCCCACTCGTCGGGCGTGCGCTCCCGCACCGTCGTGAGTCGCCAGTGCGTCTCGAGCCGGTCACCGTCGAACAGACCGACGGTGGTTTCCGTGTTGCCGATGTCGACCGCGAGCAGCATCACCCCTCCCCGACGTTCAGGAGTCCCGTCCCGCCGCCTCGAGTGTCGCCTCGGTCGAGAGCGCGCGCAACTCCCGGCCGTGCACGCGGTGACGCCTTGCCCGCGTTACCGGCCGATGACGGCCCACGTGAGCGTCGCCACGCCGATCGTCCAGCAGTAGGGCGCGAATCGATGGAACGCGCGGCGCGCGAGGAGGCGCACCAGCAGCCGGATCGCGACCACGCCGGACACCATGGCCGCCGTGGCGCTGAGCAGGAGGGGCCCGGCCGGCGCCACCGCCGCGCCAGCGGTGACCACGTCCGGGATCTGCAGGAGAGCGGCACCGGCGATGGCCGGCAGCGACATCAGAAACGAGAACTCCGCGGCCCGCACGGGATCCACGCCGGCCCAGATCCCGGCGGCGACGGTCGTGCCGGAGCGTGAGATGCCCGGCAGAATGGCGATCGCCTGCGCGACGCCGATGCCGAAGGCACCGGCGGCTCCCGGCTCCGGCCGCGTTCCCGACCGGTGGCGCCCCGCCACCCAGAGCACCGTCCCCGTGATGAGGAAGTTCACGCCCACGAGGGCGACGGAGTCGAACGCCGCTTCGAAGAAGTCCCGAAACAGCACCCCGACGATCCCGGCCGGGAGGCTTGCGAGAGCGAGCAGCCCGACGAACCGCCAGGCGCCGCCCGCGCCGCGCGCCAGCCCCACGAGCAATTCGCGCAGGCGTCCGGCGTAGGCCACCACCACGGCGGCGACCGTCGCGACATGCAGCGCCACTTCGACGACCACCCCCGGGGTCCGCAGCCCGAGCACCGCCTCCGCCACCACCAGGTGTCCGGAGCTCGACACGGGGAGAAACTCCGTGAGCCCCTGCACCAGCCCGAGCACGAGCCCGTCCCACCACGTCACGCGGTCAGCACCCGCCGGTAGAGTGCCTCGTACATCGGCACCACCCGGTCCGCGGAAAACTTCTCGGCCGAGCGCACCGCCGCCTGCCGGGTCGCGCGCAGCCGATCCGGATTCCCGAGCAGCGCCACCGCCTGGCGCGACATCTCGTCCAGATCGCCAACGTCGACGAGCGCGCCCGTGACCCCGTGTTCCACGACTTCCGGGAGACCACCGACGTTGCTCGCGACCACGGGCACCCCACAGGCCATGGCCTCGAGCGCCGCCAACCCGAACGACTCCGAGGCGCTCGGTAGGAGGAACAGATCGGCGCACCGCAGCAGATCGGAGACGACGTCGACCTTGCCCAGAAAACGCACGTCCCCGGTGAGACCGAGCTGCCGGACCAGTTCCTCGGCAGCCGGTCGTTCGGGACCGTCGCCGACGAAGACCAGCACGGCGGGCATTGCCTTCCGGAGGCGGGCGAACACCTGCACCACGTCGGGTACGCGCTTCACCTGGCGAAAGTTCGAGATATGCATCACGACCTTTGCCCCGGGCGGACCGAGCGCCGACCGGCACCCCTCGTCACGCGGTGGGTGATACTCGGCGAGGTTGACGAAGTTGGGGATGACCTCGATGCCGCAGTCCGTGCAGCCGAATGCAGCGTACGTCTCCTCGCGCAGGTACCGCGAGACCGCCGTCACGGCGTCTGACCGTTCGATCGCGAACTTCGTGACGGT
Source organism: Gemmatimonadota bacterium (assembly GCA_029862925.1). Lineage (GTDB taxonomy): Bacteria > Gemmatimonadota > Gemmatimonadetes > Gemmatimonadales > GWC2-71-9 > JAOTWJ01. The sequence goes on along the minus strand of JAOTWJ010000028.1, from coordinate 15,588 downwards.
GAAGAAGGACTTCTCCTGTCCCACCAGCGTAATGTCCGTCCCGTGCAGCGTTGTCACGACCTTGAGGTCGTGATCCGGCTGGAGCATCTCGCGAGCGAGAAAGGCGGCGGTGGCGTGCGGGACGGCGTAATGCACGTGGAGCACTTCGAGACCTTCGCGCAACGCCACCTCGTGCTGTTTCACCGCGAGGGCCAGGGAGTACGGGAAATACTCGAGCAGCGGGTAGGTTCCACTCAGGTCGACTTCGTGGAAGAACACGTGCTCGGCGAAACTCCGCAGCCGGAAGGGCGAGGCATAGGAGATGACGTGCACTTCGTGGCCCCGCCGACCGAGCGCGAGCGCGAGCTCGGTCGCCAGGGCCCCGGAGCCGCCGTACGTGGGATAACAGGTGATTCCGATCCGCATCAGCCCTCCCGCGCGCGCCAGCGTGCCGCGATTTCCTCCGCCACGTCATCCGCCGGTCGGGTCGCATCCAGCACGACTACGTCGCCCCCCAGCTGATGCCGGAACCACGTCTCCTGCCGTTTGGCATAGCGGGCGGTGGCGGTGACGATCGCCGCCAGGACCGCGTCGCGCGCCAGCGTCCCGCGCAGAAACTGGACGACCTCCCGATAGCCGACGCCGTCGAGGCCGGGCGCGTCGGGCGCGACGCCCCTGGCAAGCACGGATTCGACCTCGCCCACCAGGCCGGCCGCGAGCATCGCCTCGGCCCGGGCCGCGATCCGCTGCCGCAAGACGGCGCGCGGCACCGCGAGCCGCACGATCCACGGGGTCACGATTCCCCGCTCCCGCGCGTGCCGCTGCCACCACGAGAGCGACCGTCCGGACAGCAGCGCGATTTCGACCGCGCGGGCGGCGCGCTGCCGCCCACCGCCGGAGTACGCCGGATCCAGCCGCACCGCCCACGCGGCGACCGTCGGCACCGCGGTCAGGAATTGCCGCAGCCGGTTCCGCCGGCCCGCGTCCATCGGAGGCTCGCGGAACAGCCCATCCACCAGCGCCCGTATGTAGAACCCCGTTCCCCCCACCACCAGCGGCTGACGGTCGGACGCCAGGGCGCCAAGCCAGCCGGTCGCATCGCGCGCAAAGCGGCCCGCGCTGTACCGTTCGCCGGGGTCCACGAGATCCAGCCCGAAATGCGGCACCCGCGCGCGGAGGGCCGACGACGGTTTGGCCGTGCCAATGTCGAGCCCGCGATAGACCTGGCGGGAGTCCGCGGAGATCACCACGAGCGGCCAGCGGTCGGCGAGCGCCGCCGCAACGGCCGTCTTGCCCACCGCCGTGGGGCCCACGAGAATCGGGATCACCCGCTTGCCGACGTCAGCCACGACGGAACCGCCGCTCGATCTCCGCGCGCGGCAGCTGCACGATCGTCGGCCGCCCATGCACGTCGTGGGGCGGGAGATTGCAGGCAAACAGCCGTTCGAGCAGCTCCTGCAACTCCGCCGGCTCCAGCCGGTCGCCCGCTTTCACGGCCGCCCGACACGCAAACGTGGCCGCGAACCGTTCGAGCCGGGTATGCGCTTCGCCAAACCGACCGCGCGCGAGATCGCTGGCCAGTTCCTGGAAGCACCGTCCGGCGTCGAAGCGCGGATGCGGATTGGGCACGGTATGGAGGATGACCGCATCCCCTCCAAAGGGCTCCACGGCGTACCCTACCCGCGCCAGTTCGGTCCGATGGGCGTCGACCGCGTCCAACTCGTCGGGTGCCAGACGCACGGTCAGCGGAAGGAGCAGGCGTTGCGCCGGCGCGTCGCCGCGCTGCAGTTCGGCCATGGCCCGCTCGTACAGCACCCGCTCGTGGGCGGAGTGTTGATCGATGATGGCGACCCCGTCCGGCGTCTCGGCCAGCACGAACGTGTCGAAGACCTGGAGCAGAGGCCGCCGCGGCGCGGTGGCCACGAGCGGGGAGCCCGCCTCCGGGGCGAAGAACGACAGCGGCACCGCGGTCCCGGCCGTGCCGGGACTCACGTCCGCACCGCGGGCCGCCTGCCCCCCAAGCTCGCCGAGTCCACCACCGATCACGGCCGCCGCGGCGAGCGGTCGCAGCGCCGAGCGCACGGCCGCTTCCACCGTGCGTTCGACGAAGAACCGGTCGCGAAACCGGACCTCGAGCTTGGCCGGGTGCACGTTGACGTCCACCTGGTCGCCGGGCAGCGCGAGCGCGAGCAACACGGTGGGACGCGCCCCCGGGGCGATCGCGCCCCGAAACCCCGCTTCCGCCGCGCGGATCAGGAACGGGTCACGAAACGGACGGCCGTTCACGAACAGGTACGCCCGGCGCCCCGTGGGGCTGGCATCCGCGGGACGCTGCACCAGACCAGCCACCGATAGGGGACCGGCGCGCCAGTGCACCTCGATCAGCTGGTCCGCCACCTCCGCGCCGAACAGCTGCCGCACGCGCTCGCGGATGTCCGCCGCCTGCGGGGCATCGAGCAGCACCCGCCCGTCGCTCTCCAGACGAAACGCCACGTCCAGGCGGGCGAGCGCGAGCACGGTCACCGCTTCGACGGCCGCGCGCGTCTCCGTCCGTGCCGCGCGCAGGAACTTGCGCCGGGCGGGCGTGTTGAAGAACAGCCGCTCCACCGTCACGGTCGTCCCCGGCTGGCGCGACGCCGATCCCACGTCCTCCAACCGACCGCCCTTGACCGCGAGCCGCGTTCCGTCTTCGGGCGTGCCGCGCGGCGTCGTTTCCACCGTGAAGTGGGAGATTGACGCGATCGCGGGCAGGGCTTCCCCCCGGAACCCGTACGTGGCGACGCCGATCAGATCCGCGGCCTGGCGGATCTTGCTGGTGGCGTGCCGATCCACCGCGAGCACGGCGTCTTCGCGGTCCATCCCGGCGCCGTCGTCGGTGACGCGAATGCGCGTGCGTCCGCCGCCCCCAAGCTCGACGAGCACGTCGCTGGCCCCGGCGTCCAGCGCGTTCTCCACCAGTTCCTTGACGACCGAGGCCGGTCGCTCGACTACCTCGCCCGCGGCGATCTGATCCGCGACCGCGTCGGGCAGAATCCGGATGCGCGCCATCAGAGCCGCGCCACTTCGCCGGCGAGCACCCAGCCCCGGTCGTTCCCGCGCTCGACGAGGAGCCAGTCGCCACGCGCCTCGCGCACCCGTACGGCACTGCCCACGAACAGCCGTCGCGGCGCACTGGCAGATCCGTAGGGCGCCACGCGCAGCGGGATCCCGTCGGTCAGCACGATCGCCACAGGGGCACGGTACGCGACGGCCGTCCGCCACGCGACCACCCCGCTGCCGACCGCCACGACGAGCAGGACGACGGCGACGCGGCGCAGCCGCCGGGCCCCCAGCACCGCCCAGCCGAGCAGCCAGCACAGGGCGGCGCCGAGTAGCGCTTCTTCGGAAGTCACCCACCACACGGGCGCCAGCCGGGCGGACACCGGATCTGCGGGCGCGAGTCGCAGCGCGCGGCGGATGACCGTGTGGCGCGGCGCCAGCCGTGCGGCCCGGACCCAGGCGGCGCGGGCCCGCCCGTCGTCCCCCAACCGGTAGTACGTCGCGCCGAGGTTGTACCAGTACGCCGCGACGCGCGGTTCCCGAGCCGTCCGCGCGGCGAAGCTGTCCGCCGCGGCGCGGAACGCGCCGGCTTCGTACAATTGCTCGGGGCGCGGTCCCTGAGCGGCGAGCGCGGCGGGGAGGATCACCACGAGCCACAGCGCGAGCGGCACGAGTTGGCGGCGTTCCGTCCCGGGCGCTTCGCCGGCCAGAGCGCGCAGCACTTCATGGACTTCCGCGGTCAGTTCCTCGGCGTCCGAGGCCCCTTCCGGCCCGAACACGGCGTGGCGGAGCCGCTCCCGAACGCGAAGGACGTGCTGGGCCAGCTGGGCGTCGACGCCCGCCGCCCGCAGCGCCGCGGTGAGGGCCGGCCCTTCCGCATGCGACGCGCTGCCGACGAGCCGCGCGAGCGCGTCGCGCAGTTCCCGGTCGAGCTGGACGAGTGCCCCCCCGCCCCCGGCCCGGCCCGGCCGCCGCACGAGCCGGAGCCCGCGCAGCCGTCGTCCGAGCCACATGCCGCCCATCACCAGCGGCGGAAGCGCGAACACGAGGACCCAGACCCATCCGGCCAGGCGGTGCGCCACGGCCCCGACGCCGCCGCGCGTGCGCGTGAGCAGTCCCGGTGGCAACGGACGCGGCACCGCAACGACGGTTCCGGGCGGTGCCACCAGCTGGAGGCCCGCGGTGCTCGCCACGACGTAGCGCCGGGTTCCCGTGTCGAAGAAGGGATACACGACCCCCGGCACCGGATGGGTGCCGGCCGAATCCGCCACGAGCAGGTAGGTGAACCGCTTCGTTCCGCCCACCAGGCCGTCGCGCGACGTCACGTCGGCCAGCGGGTCCCCGGGATAGACGCGAACGCCGGCGGGCCATTCGACGTGCGGTTCGGGCCACAGCGCGACGTTGCCCTCACCCGACACCGCAACCTGCACGGTCGTCGCGCCGCCCGGTCGCAGGGTCGTATCGGACGCGGTCAACTCGATCGTCAGGCCGCGGCCCGCCGCCCCCGAGAACCCCGTCGGCCGGCCGGCCGACGGCTGCGGCAGCACCGTGACCGCCACGCTCTCGCTCTGCACCTCGTGCTGCAGCTCGCGGCTCAGGAACGAGTAGCTGAGCGGCTGCACGTACGTGACCGTGGCGCGACCCACCGACACCTCACCGGCCGCCAGCGGGAACGCCACTTGGTGACTCACGTAGAGATCGTACCAGCGACCCGCCGCCTGGCGGCTCGCGGCGACGCCGGGCATCGTCGCCTGTTGGTAGGTCCACACGCCCTGCACGTCGGGCGGGGCGAGCGTCGGCGGCGTGCGCAACTGCGTGCGGATGTCCCGCGGGAACCAGGCAAGCGTCACCAGGTCGAGCTGACGACCCAGCACGACCGTCTCGGGCAAGACCAGGACCTCGACCGCCACATCGCTTCCCCGGGTGGGGGGCTGCAGCGTGTCCAGCACCGCCCGCACGCGTGAGGCCAGCGCCGCGGCACTGACGGCCGTCGGGGCCGACAGCCGCACGGTGATCGGCACCGTTTCGGCCGCCCGCGTTCCCTGGGTGACCCGCACGGGCCCGATGGTCGCGACACCGGCGGAGAGGGCGAGCAACCGCAGTTCCCGCGTCACGACCCGCTGCGGAATTCCCTCGACCACGCGCACCTGCGTGACGTCGCGCGTCCCACGCACCTCGAACCCCGTGAGGACCGGATCGGCGATACGCACGGGATCCGGCCCCGCAGCCTCGACGCGAATCGTCAGCGTGAGGACTTCGCCCACGAACGCCTCGGTCCGATCCACCGTGGCGCTCACGGCGGGCTGCTGCAGCAGGGCGAATACGAGCGCGAGGGCTACCAATCCCGCCCCCGACGCGTATCCCGCAGCTGGCCGGCGCGCCGGGTCACTTCCTGACGCGTCCGCCGTTCCTCCGCCGCAATGGACTCCAGAATCTGTTCCGCCTGCTCCCGGGAGAGCGCCGGCGTGCTGGGCGCCTCCTGCTCACTGCCCCCGCCGCTCGCCGGCGGCGTGCCCCCACCCCCGCCGCCGCTCGCCGGCGGTGGGGTGACGACGGCAAGCTCGAGGTTCCACTTTGCGTCCGCGCTGCCGGGCCGGAGGAGCAACGCCTCCCGATAGCGGGCGCGGGCCTCGGCGAGATGGGCGTCCCGACTGAGGGAGTCGCTGGCGGCGAGGCGCAGCGCCATGAGCCCGAGATTATACAAGGCGCGAAACCGTACCTCCGGGTCGAGCGACCGCGCCGCGCGTACCAGCGCCTCCCGCGCGTCCGGCCACCGGCGGACGGCGAGGAGTGCCGAGCCCGCGTTATACCATGCCGTGTCCCCACCCTCCCCGGCGCGCGCCTGCTCCAGATAGCGCACCGCCGCCACCTCGAGTCGGCCGGCCCGCCATGCCTCGTCTCCGGCATTCCGCGGTCCCTGCGCCGGCGCCGGCGCGGCGAGCGCCGCGAGGAGCAGCACGGCGAGGGCTGCGGACTGCCGGGTGACCGCCTGCCCGAGCAGGAACGCCACGGCCGCGAGCAGCGCAATCCATCCGCGCGGCAGATCGTTGCGCGTGGCCGCCGACCGCGACGGCGCGCGCTTGTACCCCTGCACCAGATCGCGCACCGCGCCCGCCTGATCGCCGAGGCCCGCCGCCACGAGCACGCCTTCGGCGGCGTCGGCAATCCCGGTCAGCACGTCGTCGCGCCGCTGCGTGAGCACCGCGTTCCCACCCACGTCCTCCTGATACCCCTCGATCTCGCCGGCCGCCGTCCGCAGGGGAATCCGACTCGGCGCCGCCTGCCCTTCCGCCACCAGCACGAGGTGCACCCCGTCGCGCCGCAGGCGGTCCGCCGCCCCGAGCACCTCGCTCAGCGAATCGTGGGCTTCGCCGTCGGTGAACACCACGAGGACGCGGTCGGCGACGCGGTCGCTGGCCAGCAGCAACTCGCGGCCCTGGCGCAACGCGGCGCCGAGGTCGGTCCCCCCCGCGCTCACCAGATCCGGGTGGAGCGCGTCCACCAGCAGTTGCAGCGCAGACGCGTCGCCGGTGAGCGGCGAGAGAATGAAGCTGCGCCCGGCGAACCCGATCAGGCCTACCCGATCCTCCGGCAGGTCGTGCAGCAGGCGTCGGACCTGCTGCTGCACGCGACCCAGCCGTGACGGCGCCACGTCTTCGGCAAGCATCGACCGGGAGAGATCCACCGCGATGACCAGATCGAGCGCCTGGGCCTCGGTGGTCACGACCTGGCGTCCCCAGCGGGGACCCGCGAGCGCGACAGTCCCGCACAACGCCGCCATCCCCAGCCAGAGCCACCCCGCGCGATCCAGGCGACGCGCGACTCGGCCCAGCGCCTCGGACCACGCCGCCGCCCGCCGGACCCGCGCACGGCGCGCCCACCACGCGAGGAGCGTCACCAGGAGGGCCACGATGGGTGCCGCCAGCAGGACGAACGGCGCGTCGAACCGCATCACGGGACCCGCACGACGAGGGTGGCGGCGAGAACCAACTCGAGGGCCAGCGCCCCGAAGCCCACCAGGATCGGCACGCGGTAGACCTCGTCCACATTGCGGAAGCGCGTCACCTGCACCGGGGTCTTTTCGAGCTGGTCGATCTGCTCGAAGATGCGCGAGAGCGCCGCGCCATCGGTCGCGCGGAAATAGCGCCCCCCGGTGCTCTCCGCGACGTCCCGCAACAGCGGCTCGTCGAGTCGCACCGGCATCATCTGGTACCGCAGCTGGCCCTCCGGCCCGCGGCCGATCGGCAGGCGGGCCTCTCCCTGGGTGCCGACCCCGATCGTGTAGATGCGGATGCCGAACGCCTTGGCCGCCACCGCCGCCGTCCGCGGATCGACCCGGCCCCGGTTGTTCTCCCCGTCGGTGAGCAGCACGAGGACCTTGCTCGCCCCTTCTGCCCGACGCAGCCGGTTGGCGCCCACGGCGATCGCCGTTCCGATGGCGGTCCCGTCGTCGAGCTCCCCCACCCGGAGGTCGAGAATTGCCTGTTCCAGCACCGCATAGTCGGTGGTAATCGGCACCCGGGTCAGCCCTTCGCCCGCAAACGCCACGAGCCCGATCCGGTCGTGCTCCCGCGCACGCACGAAGGCGACGGAGCGCTCGCGCGCCACGTCGAGCCGGTTCGACGGCGCGAAATCCTCGGCCAGCATGCTGCTCGAGACATCCACGGCCAGGACGATGGCGATGCCCTCGCTTGTCACCTCCACGGCGTCCGCGCCCCATTGGGGACCGGCGGCGGCGAGGATCCACGCCCCCACCGCGAGGCTGCGGAACGTGGCCGGCAACTCACCGATCCAGCGGCGCGCACGCGCCACGGGCTGGATCGGCCCGATGTCACTGTACCGCACGGCCGGTGTCCGGCGGCGGCGGCGGCGCCACCACCACAGCGGCAGGGCCAACAGCAGCAGCAGCAGTAGCGGTCGGGCGAAGGTCATGCCGCGTCACCTTCCGCGGGCGCCGTCAGCCGCTCGACCAGCTGGTCCGCGCGATCCACGAGCTCGGCGGCGTCATCCCCCGCGAGCGGGGCGAAGCGCGCCCGCTCCAGCGCTTCGAGGACGTCCTCCAACTCGCGCACCGGCCAATCCGGCCGCTCCGCCTGCACCGCGTCGAGCCAGGCGGGGAGTCCCAGCCCGCGGCGGGCCTTCGGCACGAGGCTCTCCACCCGGCGGCGCACGCGCTCGGCCGCGAGCGTCGCCACCGCCCGCCGTTCACCGGCGGCCAGCCAGCGCAATAGCGGGGGCTCCGGCACCTCCGTCACCGGCGCGGGCACCGGCATCCGGCGACGACGACGACGGCGTAGGGCAATCCACACCCCGAGCACGACCGCGGTTCCGCCCGCGAGCAGCACGAGGGGCGCGGCCCGCCGCGGCCCTCGCCCCAGCGGCGCCTGTGACGCCCGGGGCGCCGGCGCCGCCACCGTGTCCGGCACGACCGCCCGAATCTCGACGACCGCCGTATCCCCCAAGACGAGTTCCACGTGGCCGTCGGGGTGCACCAGCTCGATCGCGGGCATGGCCAGCACGTGGCGCCCGGGCGCGAACAGCGCCAGCGTGTGGCGCACGAGCAATCCGCGCTCGACGGGCGCAAACTCCGGGGCCCGAAGGGGCTCGACATACTCGCTGGGTTCGAGCGCCCGCGTCCGACCGGCGACGCCCCGCGCTGCCGGCAGCACGCGCTCGAGCCGCACCGTGTCGCCGACCGTGGCCTGCTCGGGCCGCCCGCGCCACGGGCCCGCTTGGATCGCGAGCGCGGCCAGCAGGAGCAGCAGGGCGCTCACCGCGCGAGCCGGCGCGCGCGCCGGGCGAAAGCCGCGTGGAGCGCCTGGGCGTAGGGCCGATCAGTCATGAGGGGCACGTGGTCCACGCTCACCCGCTTCAGGGCGCGGGCCCGTTCGAGCCGGGCTTCCTCGGCCGCAATCCGCAGCCGGAGCCGTCCGCCGGCATCCGACGTGTCCATCAACGCGCGCCGGCCGGTCTCCAGATCCTCCAACTCGACCCAGCCCGCGTCGGGCAGTTCGAGCTCCCGCGGGTCGTCCACCGTGACGGCCACCACCTCGTGCCGGAGCGCGAGCCGGCGGAGCGGTAACTCCCACCCGCTCGCACGGAAATCGGAGATCACGACGACGATGGCCCGGTGCCGCAGGAGACGGGCGGCGTACAGCAGGGCCGCCCCCAGGTTGGTCCCGCGCCCCGACGCCGTGTACGCCAGCAGATCCCGGATCACGCGCAGCACGTGCCGCCGGCCCTTGGCCGGCGGGATGACCTGCTCTACCTGGTCGGCGAACAGCAGCGCCCCGACCCGGTCGTTTTGCCGGGCCGCCGCGAGCGCGAGCACCGCCGCCACCTCGATCGCCACGTCGGCCTTGTAGCGCGGGCGCCCGAAGTCCACCGAACCCGACCGGTCGACGACCAGCAGGAGCGTGAGCTCGCGCTCCTCCTCGAACGTCTTCACATAGGGCGAACCCATGCGCGCCGACACGTTCCAGTCGATCGCCCGGAAGTCGTCGCCCTGCTCGTAGGCGCGGACCTCCGCGAACTCGATGCCCTGTCCGCGGAACACCGAGCGGTACTCGCCCGAAAACAGCGTCGTGACGAGACGACGCGCCCGCAACTCGATGTGCTTGACTTGGCGCAGGACGTCGGCGCCAACCACGCGCGCGGCCTGCATCACGGAACCGGCACGGCCTCCAGCAGCTTCCCGATCACCACTTCGGAGGTCACGTCCTCGGCCTCGGCCTCGAAGGTGAGCAGGACGCGGTGCCGCAGCACGTCCGGCGCCATGGCCTTCACGTCTTCCGGCACCACGTAGCTGCGGCCCCGCAGATAGGCGTGCGCGCGCGCGGCCTGGGCCAGGTAGATGGACGCGCGCGGACTGGCTCCGTAGGCGATCAGCGGACGCACTTCATGCAGACCGACCCGCTGCGGCTCCCGCGTGGCCCGCACCACATCCACGACGTAATCCACGATCTTCTGATCCATGTACAGCTCGGCGATCGTCTGCCGCAGCGCGAGGATGTCGTCCGCCTCCGCGACCGGCGTGATCGGGATGGGACGCCCGCCGGCCATGCGCCAGAGAATCTCCTTTTCCTCCTCGCGGCTCGGATAGGTCACGTGGACCTTGAGCATGAAACGATCGAGCTGCGCCTCCGGCAGGGGGTATGTGCCCTCCTGCTCGATGGGATTTTGCGTGGCGAGCACCAGGAACGGCTCGGCGAGCAAGTGCGTCTCGCCGCCGATCGTCACCTGTTTTTCCTGCATCGCCTCCAACAGGGCGGCCTGCACCTTCGCGGGCGCGCGGTTGACCTCGTCGGCGAGCACGATGTTGGCAAACAGCGGCCCCCGCTTCGGCCGGAACTCGCCGGTGCGCTGGTCGAAGACCATCGTGCCGATGATGTCCGCGGGCAGGAGGTCGGGGGTGAACTGGATCCGGCTGAACTTCGTGCGGATCGCTTCCGCCAGCGAGCGGACCGCGAGGGTCTTGGCGAGACCCGGGACGCCTTCGAGCAGGATGTGGCCGCCGGTGAGCAGCCCGATCAGGAGCCGCTCGACCATCGCGTCCTGGCCCACCACCCGGCGGGCAACCTCCTGGACGACGACGGCCGTGAGCGGCTGCTCGGCCGCCGGTGCGGGTCGGGATGTCATCGTTTGATCCGCTCTCCTTCGTCCTCGTACTTGAAGATCCACGTGGCGAATCGGGACGGCTCGATCGGGTCGGTCGGACGAATGCCGAACCAGTTCTCGTCGCTGCCGGACCCGGGGGGCAGGGCCTGCCGGGCGGTGTCCTGCCCCAGAATCCGTTTGGCGCGCGCCACCCACGTGGCGCAGCTCGCCTCCCGCAGATCCACCCAGCCGCGCGGGATGGCCGCCTCGATGTCGCCGCCTTCCGGCGGCACGATCACGATGGCACCCCGGTACACCTGGTCGCCGGTCACCACGACCGGCAGCCCCACCGAGATGATGAGCGACCGCAGCTCCGCGTCGCCCCGGATCAGGGCCGCGGCGGCCTGGGCCAGATCCGCGGGTCGGCTCTCGGCGAGCGCCCGCACCGACCCACGCAGTCGCGAGAGGATGAACCCTTCGTAGAGGTTCTTCGTGAGGCGTGGGGGGCCCAGCATCTCGAAGGCCACCGGCCGCACGCCGTGTTCCGTTTCCAGCACGCGGAGCCGGTCGATCGCCACCGCCCGCAGGACACCCGCCTGATACGTCGGCCCGGCGGTCGCCGAATCCAGCGCCCGCACGATGTCGCGTCCGGTGGGCCGCCCCTGCATCTCGAGCACGACATAATCCGCGACTTCCTCGGGCGTGATGAACTCCATCGAGCCCGCCGTCGTGATCGTCTCGAACTCGTCCCGGGCGAAGACCCCGTTCTCCCCCACGTCGATGTAGACCGACTCGACCGGCGTGCCGGCGTCCTGCCACCCCGACGCTTGTGCGCCGAACGCCGCGCGGAGCGGCAGGGGCGCCGGGCAGTCGAACCGCCGGATCGGCGCCCCATGGCGCATGATCGGCCCGTAGCCGATCTCGCGCCAGGCGATGGCCGCGGTCGGCTTGACCTCGACGGTCGCGGGCGCACCCGGCGTCCGCCCCAGCAGAAAGAGGAGACTCGAGTGCGCGCCCGCGACCGCCGACTTGGTCAGCAGGGTGCGCGACGGCCGTTCTTCAGAGTGCGTGTACGGCACGTTGAACCCCATGCCCCCGGTGCCGCTCGTGCCGATCTTGGCGTACGCCAGTGTGCGGAAGCGTCGCATCGCTTCGACCGCGATCTGCATGTGCCGGATGAGCTGGGGCATCGTGAGCGTGAGCACATGCTGCTCGACGAGCTCGCGGGTCAGCCCGCCCCCGTCCGCGGCCGCGAGCAGTCCGCGCACGCTGTGAAAGACATCCTGGTAGGCAAATGCCGTCGCGGTGTTGATGCAGTCCACCACGGCATCGGGCGTGTACCGTTGGAACAGCCGGAACAGGAAACTGCGCTCGAGCACGGTGGGGGTGAGGTCGCCCACGAGATCGTCGATCACCATGCGGCGCACCTTCGGATCGGTGAGCACCGCTTGCCGATCGAGGCGGGCCGCGGGCGTGGGCAGGAAGATGTTGCCCCACTCCACGTCGATCGTCGTGCGGCCCCGGAACGGCTCGAGACTGGTCGCGGTCTGCCGCGTCTCGTCCTCGTAGAGGGCCACCAGCACCAGCCGCTTCGGCTCGAGAGCGAGCAATCGGCGGGCCACGGCGTGGCCCACGAGGCCGCTCCCGCCGAGGATCATGGTCGTGCGGTCCTTGAAGTCCATGGGCGATCCCGACTGGTTAGGCCCGCAGCGCGCGCAGCGCGGCGAGCTCGGTCGTGCTGAGATAGCGCCAGCGTCCCGACGGCAGGCGTCCGAGCCGCACGGGGCCGTGACTCAGGCGCGTGAGCCGCTCGACCTTGAGGCCGAGCTGCTCGCAGAGGCGCCGCACGATGCGGTAACGCCCCTCCTGGAGCACGAGGTGGAGGTCCGTGCGCCCGCCGTCCCCCGGCCGCACCCGCGCCTCGCGGAGCGCCACCGGGCGCCCCTCGATCACGACGGGGGCCGCCAACGCGCGCCGGATCTGGTCTGGCGTGCGACCGTGGACCAGCACGCGGTAACTGCGCTCGACCTGGTGCCGCGGGTGCGTGAGCAGGTTCGCGCCGTCCCCGTCCGTCGTGAGCAACAGGAGCCCGGTCGTCATCACGTCGAGGCGTCCCACGTACGTGAGTCCCGGAACCGCGGGCACGAGCTCGAACACCGTCGGGCGGCGCTCCGGGTCGCGGCGACTCACGACGTACCCCAGCGGCTTGTGCAGCGCGATCCAAACCGTGGGTCCCGCCCGCACCCGGCGACCGTCCACGGTGACCGTGTCGCGCGCGGGGTCGACCGACGAGCCGAGCTCGGCCACCTTGCCGTTGACGCGGACGCGGCCCGCCCGGATCAGGCCCTCGGCGGCGCGCCGGGACGCGACTCCCGCGCGCGCGAGCGCGCGCTGGAGTCGCATCGTCGTCATGGCGCGAGGTCCGGCCCCACCGCGACCAGCGGCGTGAGGGCAACCGACAGCTCGTCGAGCCGCGGCAGTTCGTCCAGCGAAGCCAAACCGAGCAACTCGAGAAAGAGCGGCGTGGTGCCGTACAGCAGCGGCCGCCCCAGGCCCTCGCTGCGCCCCACGACGTCCACCAGCCCGCGCTCGACGAGCAGGCGCAACACCCCATCCACCGCCACCCCGCGGATCTCTTCCACCTCGGCGCGGCCCACGGGCTGCCGGTAGGCGATGATCGCGAGCGTCTCCATCGCGGCCGTCGACAGCCGGCGCGGGCGATCCACCAACTGGGCCTGCACGATCATGTCGGCCAACTCCGGCCGGGTCAGCACCTGATAGCCCTCGGCGACGTGCACCAGCTCGATGCCATGCCCGCCCTCGTCGTAGCGCAGCCGCACGCTCTCGAGCGCCCCACGCACATCCGCCTCCGACGCGTCGGGATCGAGCCGCCGGAGTTCCCCGAGGGTCAGGGGCCGCGAGGCAGAGAACAGCGCCGCCTCAAGCAGCTTGCTCAGTCGGTCCACGGCGGATGTCCACGGTGCCAAAGGGTGTCGCCTGCACGAGCCGCACGCGGCCGAGCCGCGCCAACTCGAGAATGGCAAGAAGTGTCGAGATCACGTCCGCCGGGGTCGGAGCCGGCCCAAACGCCTCGCGCAGATCGAAGCCCCCGCGCTCACGCAGCAGCGCCTCGACCCGGCGAGTCGCGCCCTCGACGTCGAGCGGGCGTGGCACAACCCGATGCAGCAGCGGCTGCGGCATCGCCCGGATGACGTCGTCGACCGTCTGCAGCAGCTGAGCGAGATCGAGTATCAGGGGCGGCGGCGGGCGCTCCGGGTCCGGCGGCGTCCAGCCCCGCGGAAACCGATCCGCCCGGAGCGTGGCGCGTCCCGTGAGCCAGCCCACGATTTCGTGGACCTGCTCGTACTCGAGCAGCCGCCGCACGAGCTCGGCCCGGGGATCCTCCCAGTCCTCGTCATTGAGCGGGCGCGGCAGCAGCAGCTGGATCTTGATCCGCAGCAACCGCGCGGCCATCTCCAGGTAGTCGGCCGCCTGATTCAGACCCAATCCGTGGATCGCCGCGACGAACTGATCGGCGATCTGCGCAATCGGGATGTCGGTGATGTCGATCTCCTGCTCGCGGATCAGCGTGAGCAGGAGGTCCAGCGGTCCGGAGAACTCCTCCAGCCGGACGATGAACCCCGTATCGTCGACAGCGGCTCGCGCGACGACGGTCATGGGCCCGGCGCGGAGCGCGCCACCATCCCCGCCGGATCGAGCGACGCGGTCGGTCGGTGAGAACGCGCGCGCACGAAGAGAGACACCGTTCAGGTCGAATCCGCGCGAAACCTAACCCGCGCGCCACTGCGTGTCAAAGCCCTACGCCCTTGACTGAGCGCGACTTGCGGCATAGAATTCGCCCTCTTTCGACGCCTGGAATGTGAGGAGTCCGTCGTGCCGAACACCCGCTCTGCGAAGAAGCGCATGCGCAAGTCCGTCAAAGCCCGGGAACGCAACCGGACGCAGCGATCGGCGCTCCGCACCACCGTCAAGAAGACCCATTCGGTCACCGGGTCCGCGGAGCAGATCGCCGCGGCCCTGCGGGAGGCCGAAGCGGCGCTCGACCGAGGCGCCCGCAAAGGACTGATCCACAAGAACACGGCGGCGCGGCAGAAGTCGCGGCTCGCCAAAGCGCTCCGCCCCAAGTAGCCCGGCCGCCAGACACGACGACGGGGCGGGTCGCGCCGGCGATCCGCCCCGTCGTCGTTCGGCCCGCCCTCAGAGCGCCGCCAACTCCGCGCCGCAGCGATCGCAGTACCACTCCGTCGGGAGATTCATCGCCCCGCACTCACCGCACTTGAGCGTGCGCTGGTTCATCGCGCTGGGGCGCGACTTGGACACCGCCTTTTGCTCGGCCAGCTTCTCGACGTCCGGCATCGCCTTGGTCGCCCCGCTGGCCCGGGCGCTCAACGGCCCGTGTCCCTTGCCCTCGCTCACGGCCTTGAGAAACGCCAGCTCGTCGCCGGTTTCCTCCGCCGGCTTGGGCGCATCGGCCGTGCCCTTGCGACTCCGCGGTGGCGCCGGCGCCGGCGGGGCTGTTTCGGCCGGCCCGAGGTGCCGGAGCCCCAAATCCGCCCCGAGGGAGTGACGCTCGGGACTGGGAGCCGGACGGGCGCTCGCCGCCGGCGCCGGAGCGAGGTCCTCGATTTCCTGGTCGGCGGCGACCGGCTCGGGCGGCGGGAGGGGCGCCGCGGGCGCCTCGAGCGCCGCCAGCACGTCCTCCAACTCGCCGATCTCCTCGTCAGTCTCCGCCAGTCCCTCGCGAATGCCGATCAGTCGTTCGAGAATGGACGACTTCTTCTCGCGCCAGTCGGATTCGCCGAACTCGCCGACGGCGTGCCGTAGCTCCGCCTCCGCCAGCTCCTCCGTGGCCTCGTGTTCCTGCCGCTTGAAGTCCGACCGCTGCTCCTGCTGCGCACCCAGCGAGGCCCGCAGGTCATCGCCGAAGCCGTGCAACTGTTTCACGACCCCCGC
>JAOTWJ010000159.1 GCA_029862925.1 Gemmatimonadota bacterium | reverse complement strand
GGCGGACGGCGGTCTGCTCGGTCGCGTCGAGGACGTTGTTCCCATCCGCATCGAACCCGGGAAGGTAGAGGGGCGATTCCCGCGGAATCGGTTGCGCGCCAGCGGTCTCCTGAATCGCGCGCTGCTCCAGGGCGGTGACGTCCGGGAGCACGCCGCCGCCCGCGCGCGCGGCGACGAGGTTGGCGCGACCCAGCAGGTTGCGTCCCTCCACCAGCAGCCGGAGGGCCCGTCCGCCCAGCTGCCAGTCGCGCACAAGGCGCGCCGCCACGGCCACCGTCCAGGGCAGGCGTCGCTCGGCGGCCCCCGGCACCGGATAGCCGGAACCGGCGCTTCCACCCACGGCGAGCCGCACGCCAAAGGGGAGCGGCCAGAAGACGTTGAGATCGAGTCCGTGGCGTCGGTCGAACTGGAGCGGCAGCTCGATCGACTCGGCGTCGGGCGGTGCCCCGGTTGAATCGAAGGCCGTGGAGACGACTCCTACGGCCTTTTGCAGCACGTACCCCAGCTCGATCCGACGGCGCGCGTCGAGACGCCCTTCCACGCGCAGCTCGAACCCCTCGACCCGTCCGAAATCGAGGTTCGTGAACGACCGACTCGTACTCGCCAGCGCAATGCCGCTGGTGGTGAGCCCGCTCAGGTCCTTGAGGTATCCGCTGGCGCGCACGACCACGTCGTCCGTCACCAGATAGTCGAGTCCCAGCTCATACTGGATGGCCCGCTCGAAGCCGAGGTTGGGATTTCCCTGACGCCGCACCGCCGTATTGAGCGAGTCGTCGAGGGCCTGATCGAAAAAGAACTGGAAGTCGGGTGGCTGGGAAAAGCGGCCGAAGTTCCAGCGCACCGACGCGCGCTCGAGCCCCACGAGGCCAAGCGGCATCGCAAACCCGATCCGCGGATGGATGATCACGCTCCAGGTCGTGGTCTCGCTTGGGGCGGTCAGGTTGGAACGGTCGGTGGACGCGCTGAGGCGCGGCTGGAACGCCTCCACGCGGACACCCAGGTCGATCGTCGCGGCGTCGAGGGCGAACAGCGTGTTGTGGAGCCAGAGCGCCGCCGTGCGCGGGTAGAACCGCACGGCGTTCGGGGCCGCGCCCGCGAGCGCCGCTGCCACATGCTGATAGGCCTCCACTCGGTAGAGCTTGAGGTCGCCGCCGACCTTGAGCTCGTGCTGCGGCGACAGCAGGGTCTGGAGATCCACCCGCAGGTCGGCGAACTCACTCCGGGTCCATTCGGCCACGCCGCTCGTGCCGTCGGTGACGAACAGATCGGCGCCGAAGATGCCGTAGGGACTGCCGAGTCCCGAATCCGACGGCTGCACGTAGCCCGGCACGGTTCGGCCCGTCTCCACCTGCTCGCGCACCGACGAGCGCACGAAGTCCTCGCCGCGGAAGCGCAGGTCCCCCAGCCGGAACCGGCCAAGCCGGGCGCTTTGCGCCGTATCGGGCACGCCGAGATACCGATCCACCCGGCCGAGGGACAGCCGGGTCGTCACCTGGAGGGCCTTGGCGCCGGGGAGGGCGAACGTGCGGGCAAGGTGCAGGGTGGCGAGTGACGCCGTTTCGCGCTCCGCGAGGTAGGCGGGCAGCGCGTACTTGAAGCGGGTGGCATACAGCTCGTGCTGGTCGCGGTTTCGGCTCAGGGACAGTGTGGCGGTGAACCGCTCGCCGAGCGGGACGTCGAGCCGGCCGAAGGCGAAATAGCGGTCGCCCTCGTGGTGCGGGATGACGGCGTCGTCGGCGGGACAGGGAAACGCGACGGGCAGGCAGGTGAGCCCTTTCGCGCGGGGGTCGTAGTCCGCCTGGCCGATGAGCGAAAGATCGAGGAAGGCGGTCGCACCGCCCCACAGGGGGCCGCCGGCCGAGCCGCCCAGCCGCGCGTACCCCCGATCGAGCGCGGCGGGCGCCCATTCGTCGGTGACCGCTTCCAGCCGACCAAACCAGCGCTCGCGCGGGCCGCCGCGCGAGACCAGCGTCACGACGCCGCTCACGGCACTCGGCTGGTCGGCGGAGAACCCGGACGTAAAGACACTCACTTCCTGGAGCGCGGAGGGCGCCAGCTGAAACGCGATGCCGCTGCGGGACGCCGCGTACTGGTCTTTCACCTCGACGCCGTCGATCACGTACGTCTCCTGGCCGACGCGCCCGCCGCGGAAATGCCCGTCCGACACGCCGGTCCGGAGCTCGAGCGCCTGCGTGATGTCCTGGACCGGGGCGTTGCCGAGGTCTTCGCGCCCGATCACCTGGCGGGTGGCGCTCACGTCGGGCGTGAGCAGCGGACGTTCCACCTCACTGATGCGGATGGCGGCGAGGTCGACGGCGGGCGTGAGGGCCACGGCGAGCCGAGTGCTCGCCCCAGCCTGCACCCGCACGCCGCGCAGCTCGGTGGGCGAGTATCCGATGGCGCGGACGGTCACCGTGTACGTGCCGGGTGGGATCCCGATGATGACGAAGTCGCCACCCGGATCCGTCGTCGTCGTCCCGCGGGATCCCCAATCCGGCAGCGCGATCCCGGCATTGGCGACCGGCGCGGAGTCGCGCGCACTCACAACACGTCCCACGAGCTGCCCGGTCGTCTGGGCGGCGGCCGTTCCGGCGCTACAGCACAGCAGCGACGCCGTTGCGAGAACTCGAAAGGAGGGCGACATTCCCGCCGAAGTTGGAAATCACCCACGGCTTCTGTCAATGCGCCGTCTCGTTCGCCCCGTCCGCCGCAATGCCTGGCCGCCAGTGTCTCGACTGGCGGTGCTTGGGTTGGGGATCGCGGGATGGGGTTGTGGGCCGACGGAGGTGCTCGTCGGTGACGCGCCCGGCGTCGCCCGCGTGGTGGCGGGCGTGCTGGGTGCTCCCTACGAGCTCGCGTTGCCGGATACGATCTCCGCCGGGCCGGCTGGGGCCACGTTGCTCGGGGCACCCGTGGGGATCGCGGGGTTCGAGGATGGGAGCTTCTACCTCGCCGACCGGGTCCGTCGCCGCGTCGGGTTCGTCTCGGCGGATGGCCGGCTCTCATGGCCCGTCGGTCGGGGCGTGTTGTGCACGCTCGGTGGCGCCCCGTCCGTCCTGCCCAGTGAGGTGTGCCTCGGCGGACCCGCCGGCCTCGCGCTCGCCCCCGACGGGACGCTCCTCATCGCCGATGCCGGGGCCCATCGCGTGTTCCGCTACGATCCGGTTGCCGACCGCGTGCTCCTGGTCCTCGGCACGGGGGCGGCCGGCGTGGCCGTCGAGGGGCAGCCGGGTGCCGGAAGCCCCACGGACCAGCCGGTGGCGGTGGCGCAGGGACCTGATGGCGCGGTGTACGTGGCGGAAGCGCGAAACGGCCGCGTCGTCCGGGTCGGGGCCGATGGGCTCGTGCGTCTCGTGGCGGGAACCGGGGACGCGGGCGATGTTGGGGACGGGGGCCCGGCCCGCGACGCGCGGCTCGCGAACCCGGCCGGGCTCGCATGGTCGGGCGACACGCTCTATGTGGCCGACGCCGGCAACCACCGCATCCGGCGGGTCATTCGTGACAGCATCTTCTCCTACGCGGGGGTGGGGGCGGCGGGGTTTCGGGGTGACGGGCGAGGGGTCGGCGAGGCGCTGTTTCGGTCCCCTGGGGCGTTGGCGGCCGTCGGCTCACTGCTGCTCGTGGCCGACCGCGGCAACCTCCGCGTGCGTATCATTCGGGTGGGTCCGGATTCGATCGACACGTTCGGTGGTACGGGCGCGTCCGAGCCGGGGCCCGATCAATTGGAGATCGGTCGCACCGCGCTCGCCGGACCGGCAGGCCTCGCTGCGGCGGGGCGGGCGGTCTTCGTGAGCGATTCCGGCGGGTTCGTGGTGCGACGGGTGGTGCGATGACGCGGCCCGGTGGCGCACCGGTGAGCGGGGAGACGATGCTGGCACTGTCGAAGACGGCCGACGCCCGCGGCGGCGACGCGGGACTGCGCGCGCAGGTCCGCGGGCTGGAGTAGCGCCGCGTGCCGCGCACCGAGCCCGCCCGTGCCGCCCTCGAGGTGCTCGCCGACGTCGCCGCGTACCTCTCGGCCTCCCTCGGCGTGGACGACGTGCTCGCCGGCGTCGTGGCCACCCTGAAGCGCGGCATCCGGGCGGAGGCATGCCGGCTCTGGATCCGCGGGCCCGACGGCATCAGCTTCGAGGCCGTCCGCGCGCCCGGCGACCCGGCTGAGGACGGCGATCCCGCGGCGGTCGCGAAGTTGGTGGACGCGCGCAAGCCCCGCGTCTGGACCCCGGATCATCCCTATCTCTCGGCCGTGCTCGTCTATCAGGGTGATGGGTTGGGCCTGCTCGAGTGCCGCGTGCCGGACCCCGAGGGGCGGGCGGTGTGGGGCGAAGTCGTCCGGACGGTGGCGAACGTGCTCGCGCCGCTCCTCTCCACCATCGCGCTATCGGAAGATCTGGCGGGCGAGGTCGCCCTGCGCACGCGGGAGATCGACGCCCAGCGGCGCTTCACGAGCCGGATCATCGACTCCCTCCCCGTCGGCCTCTACGTGATCGACCGCGAATACCGGATTCAGGCGTGGAACCGGAAACGGGAAGCGGGCACGCAGGGGGTAGCCCGCGACGACGCGCTGGGACGGACGGTGTTCCACGTGCTGCACCGCCAACCACGCGATCTGCTGAAGCGCGAGTTCGATACCGTCTTCCAGACGGGCAAGATGGAAGAGGTGGAGGTGGCCACCGAGCACCCGAGTGGCGGGCGCTACTATCGGATTACGAAGATCCCGATGCGGCTCGACGACCGCGAGGTCACGCACGTCATCACGATCGGGGAAGACCTCACGCAGGCGAAGCTGGTCCAGCAGCAAATCGCGCAGACCGAGAAGCTCGCCGCCGTGGGCCAGCTGGCGGCGGGCGTCATGCACGAGATCAACAACCCGCTCGCGACCATCGGCGCCTGCGTGGAGGCGCTGACGACGCGGGTCGACGATCTGCCCCCCGGGCCTCGCCAGGCCGTCGCCGAGTATCTCGACATCATCGAATCCGAGCTCGGACGGTGTAAGTCCATCGTGGATGGACTGCTCGATTTCTCTCGACCCAAGGCGCGCGCCAAGTACCCGGTCCAGGTGAACCAGGTGGTGGAAGACGCGCTCTTCCTCCTGCGGTATCACGACCGGTTCAAGCGCATCCGCTTGTTGCGCCAGCTCGCGGAAGATCTTCCCCTGATTGAGGCCAACGCCGAGCAGCTGATGCAGGCGTTTCTCGACCTCGCCCTGAATGCCATCGACGCGATGGACGGACGCGGAACCCTCACGGTGCGGAGCCTGCCCAATCCCGAACGGGCCGATGAAGTGATGGTCGAGATCTCCGATACGGGGATGGGGATTCCGCGCGAGGACATCGCCAAGATCTTCGAGCCGTTCTTCACTACCAAGGCCCCCGGGCAGGGCACGGGGCTCGGCCTGTCCATCACCTACGCCATCGTCCAGCATCACGGCGGACGCGTGCTCGTGGACTCGCAGCTCGGCAGCGGCTCCACGTTCCGCGTGATCCTGCCCGCGTTCCAGCCGGAGGGCGCGTGAGAGTCCTGGTCATCGAGGATGACCGCACCGTGGGTCAGTTCGTGCGTCGGGGACTCGAGGAGCAGGGCATGCACGTGGAGCTCGTGGATGACGGCACCGCCGGGCTCACCCATGCGTCCAACGGGGAGTTCGATCTGATCGTGCTCGACCTGCGGCTCCCCGGCGTGTCGGGCGTCGAGGTGCTGCGCACCCTGCGCGACCGCGGGGTCACCACGCCGGTGCTCGTGCTCACCGCGCAAGACGCGGTCGAGTCGAAAGTGCAGGCGCTGCGCACCGGCGCGGACGACTACGTCACGAAGCCGTTTGCGTTCGAGGAGCTGCTGGCGCGCGTCGAGGCGCTGGCCCGCCGACCCAAGGCCATCGCGCCGCCCGTGCTGCGCGTCGCCGACCTCGAGGTCGATACGGGGGCCCGCGAGGTGCGCCGGGGCGACCGTCGCCTCGACGTGACCCCCAAGGAATACGCGGTCCTGGAATACCTGGTGCGCAACCAGGGACGGGTCATGTCCCGCACGCTCATCACCGAGTATGCCTGGGGCTATCATTTCGACCCCGGCACCAACGTGGTCGACGTGGTGATCAACCGGCTCCGCAAGAAGGTGGATCAGGGCTTCACGGCAAAGCTGATCCACACCGTCCGCGGGGTTGGCTACGTGATGAAGGAGTAGATGCGGACCATCCGGGCCCGGCTGGCTGCGTCGTATGCCGTTGCCCTCGCGGCCACGATGTTCGTGTTCGCGGCGGCCCTCTACTTCGTCCAGCGCCGCGAGAACCTGGACGAGATCGACCTGCGGACGCAGCTCGAATCGAACCTCATCGCTGCCACGATGGGCCAGGCCTACCGTGCGCGCGGCAGCCTCGTGGTGCGCGACGCGCGGGGGCGGGACGTGCTGGCTCCCGACGTGGCGCCGTTCCTGGAGGGCGTGCCCGGCTACGTCGTCGTCGTCGGCACCGACGGCGACGTACTCCACCTGTCGCCCGACGCGCGGGCGCTCCCCTACGGCTCGCTGGTGCTCCTGCTCGGTCGGGTGTTGGCCGCGGACACGCTCGCCGCGTTCGGGTCGGTGGGGCTCGGCGCACCGGTCGGCGAG
>JAOTWJ010000158.1 GCA_029862925.1 Gemmatimonadota bacterium | reverse complement strand
GCCCGGTGCTCGTCCCTGGCGACGCCGGCTATGAGGACTCCCGCACCGTCTGGAACGGCATGATCGACCGGCGTCCCGCACTGGTCGCGCGCTGCCTTGGCACGGCCGACGTGATCGCGGGCGTCCAGGTTGGAGGAGAACACGACCTCCTGCTCTGCATCAAGGGCGGGGGACACAACATCGGCGGCCTGGCCACGGCCGACGGCGTCCCGATGCTCGACCTGTCGCTCATGCGTGGCGTGTGGGTCGACCCGCCGCGCACGTTGGCGCGGGCGCACGCCGGGTGCGTGCTCGGCGACGTGGATCGCGAGACGCCCGTGCGTGGGCTCGCCGCCGTTCCCGGCTTTGTCTCGGCCACGGGCATCGCGGGACCCACACTCGCTGGCGGGTTCGGCTACCTGACGCGGCGCTGGCGCTGGGGTCCGACACTGTCACGAGCGGACGTCGTGACCGCGGACGGCCGCGTGGTGTGGGCGAGCAGCGACGAGCACCCGGACTTCTTCTGGGTTGCGCGGCGGCGGGGAGAATTTTGGCGTCGTGACCCGCATCGAGTACACGCTCTACCCGGTCAGGCCGGAGATCGTGGGCGGAGTCGTCGTGCTCGTGGGGCACGGGGCGAAGGTCGAGTAGCGACCGTCTTGGGGCGGAAGGTGGGCGAGGTGACGGGGCGCCGCTTTCTCCAGCCTATCGGGGGCCACCGGCCCTAGCACGGATCAGCGCGTCCCCGATCCGACGGACCGGGGACGCGCCGCCTTTCATCCGGGCATGCCGTGACGGCGGCGTGTCAGGAGCCGCGCCGGAGCGTGATGTTGCCGGCGAGCGTAGTCAGCCTGAGGGTAGGCCCCCCGTTGCCGATCGTGCCTTGCATCTGTCCCGGCACGACCTCGCTCAGGGGAAAGTCCGAGCTGATCTGCCCTGACACGGACGCCGCCCGGACCGCCGCGTTGGTAGCGGCCGGGATCGTCACATGGACATCGCCGGTGGTGGTCGTGAATTCGAGATCACGACCCCAGTCGGCGAGACCGATCGAAGCGGTGATCGACCCGGTGACGGTCCTGGCGGTGGCACGCTGGGTGGTGGACACCCGAATCCCGCCGTTGATCGTGCTCAGGAAGGCGTCGCTCCGGACGCCGCTCACGTCGACTTCGCCGTTCACGTTCTTGCCCACCAGAACCACGCCATCCGGAAGCTCGACGGCGAACGTGACGCGTACGATGCCCCGTCCCCCATCCCGGACGCTCATGTTGCCCCCGTCCCCCGGCGCGCACACGTTGGGCGCGTGGCCCGGCACGTCGGGATAGACGGCGCAGATCGTCACGCCGGACCCGTGCGTGACGGCGTCGATGGTCACGGCGTCCACGGCGGTCGCGTCACCGCTCCGCGTCGCCGTGACGACGACCTCGGTTCCGGCGGTCCTCGTCGCGCGGATCTCCCCGTAGATCCCCTTGATCTCGATCTGCTGGCCCGGGGGGATGGCGCCACGCCACACGGACGTGCGGTGCACCTCGCCCGCCGGGGGCTTGGGGGGAGTCCATTCGGGCCAGGTTGGCGCGTTGATCTCGACATCGCCGCAACCCATCGGCCCAGCCATCGCGAGGGCGAGTACGCCCAAGGTCAGTGCGCGCTTCATGGTAACCCTCCTTCTACGTCGTCCATCAGGCTCAAGAACTGCGTTTGGTCGGGGGCTCGTTTGCCCGCGACTCGGAACCGCCCTACCTTTGCGAGACGGTAGGCGGACCGCGTCTCCCCGCTGTCTCCGTGCCGTCTCTGAGGGGGGCCCAGCCCACATGCGCCCGATCCCGACCGACCGATGATCGAGTTCCGCGCCCTCGGTCCGGCGCAGCTCGTCGGTCCCCCAGGCACCGATACCCAGGCGGTGCTGGCCCGGCCGAAGCTGCTCGGTTTACTCGCGTACTTGAGTGCCGCTGGCAGCCGAGGCTTCCATCGACGCGACTCCCTGATCGGCTGCTTCTGGCCGGAGTTGACCCAGGATCGGGCGCGGAGCGCCGTGCGACAATCGCTCTACCGACTGCGCCAGTTCCTGGGCGAGGCCGTCGTGGTCACCCGGGGCGACGAGGAGGTCTCGGTAGCGGAGGAGGCGTTCTGGTGCGATGTCGTGGCGTTCGAGGAGGCGCTGGCGCGCGGTGATCGGGCGGGGGCCCTGCAGCTCTACCGGGGGGATCTGCTCGAAGGCTTGTACGTGCCCGATGCGCCGGAGTTTGAGCGCTGGCTCGACGAGCGACGCAAGGACCTGAGACAGCGGGCATCCATGGCCGCGTGGGAGCTGGCCGACGAGGAGGCGGGGCTACGGCACACCGCCGAGGCGGGTCGGTGGAGTCGCCAGGCCCGGAACCTGGCGCCGCTGGACGAACGCATGCTGCGGCGAGTCATCAAGCTGCTGGACCGGCTCGGTGACCGCGCGGGGGCGGTCCGCGAGTACGAGACGTTCGCGCGTCGGCTGGCACTCGAGTTGGAGCTCGAGCCTTCACCGGAATCCAAAGCGCTGATCGGACGGATTCGCGAGCGAAGTGAGGCCGTCGCGTCGGCGGTCGGTCTGGCGGCTACGCGGCAACCAACCCTCACGGGCACGTTGGCCGATCGCTATCACCTCGACGTGGAGATCGGATCGGGGTCGATGGCCACGGTGTACCGGGCACGCGACCTCCGCCACAATCGGGATGTGGCGGTGAAGGTCATGCACCCGTCGCAGGCCAATCAGATGGGGGCGGAGCGGTTTCTCCGCGAGATCACGATCGCCGCAAACCTGAACCACCCCCACATCGTGCCGGTGTTCGACTCGGGGTCCACCGACGGCCACCTCTACTTCGTCATGCCGCTGATCCAGGGTGAGTCCCTCAGGGATCGCCTGGAGCGGGAAGGCCAGCTCCCCATCGACGAGGCCCTTCAATACGCGCGCGAGGTAGCGGAGGCGCTAGACCACGCCCACCGCCAAGGAGTCGTGCATCGTGACGTGAAGCCCGAGAACATCCTGTTATCGGGCGGCCATGCGCTGGTCGCGGACTTCGGAATCGCACGCGCGACCTCAGCGGCCGCCAGCACCCGACTCACCGGCACGGGCATGGTGATGGGAACGCCCTTCTACATGAGCCCGGAACAGGCGGGGAGCGGAGACGCCGACCACCGCAGCGACGTGTACAGCCTCGCGTGCGTGCTGTACGAGATGCTGGCTGGCCAGCCGCCCTTTACCGGACCGACCATCGAGAGCATTGCGCGTCAGCACCTGACAACGGCTCCGCGCCCGATCACGGAACTCCGGTCGACCGTGCCGGAGCACGTGTCGCTCGCCCTCACCAAAGCCCTCGCGAAAACGCCGGCCGATCGGTTCAGTCAGGCCAGCCAATTCGTCCACGCGCTCTTTTCGCCCGAGGCCACCCGGCCACGCGTCACCCGACGGAACGTCGCGCGGCTCGTCGCGGTGGCGGCCGTGCTGGCGGTCGGAACAGCGGCGGTGCTGCGATGGACCGGGACGTCAGCGGACCAGACGCCGGCCCTGGATCCGAACCGGGTGGTGGTCGTGCCGTTCGAGAATCGCACCGGCGACACGACGTTAGCCCTCCTGGGGAACATGGCGGCCGACTGGGTCGCTCAGGGCCTGCAGGAGATCGAAGTGATCGACGTGGTCCCCACGGCCACCTCCATCGCCCCGGGACCGGACGTCCCACGTATCCCGGACACGGCGGCCATGGGTACCGCCCGATCCGTCGGGCAGGCGACACGCGCAGGCACGGTTATCGCTGGCGCTTACTACCGGAGGGGTGACTCGCTGGAATTCCAGGCCCAGATCATCGATGCCAACCAGGAGCGGCTGTTGCGGGCGGTGGCACCCGTCACCGGGTCCACGCGCGCTGCGAGCGCCGTGCTGGATTCGCTGCGCGGGCGCGTGGTCACGACGGTGGCCGCGGCGCTCGATCACCGGCTGTTTGGCTCATCGACCGTCAGCCACCCACCGTCGTTGGAGGCGTACCGGGCCTACCTCGAAGGACTCAGCGCGTTCTACTATGCCGGCCCGCAGCGCATGGACGAGGTGCTGACGTTCATGTATCAGGCCGTGGCCTTGGATTCCCTGTTTCCCCATCCCCGCTTCTTCCTGGTCATGGCCCACATGAACCTAGGCCAGATGCGGGCGGCCGATTCGAACGCCGCACTCCTGATCCCCTTTCGGCCGCGGTTCAGCCCCTACGAGCGGGCCTTTCTCGATTGGCTGGTCACGAACCTGCGGGGAGATCGCGCCGGGGCACTCCGGGCTGCGCGTGCGCGGGGCGCGGCGTGGGACATTGCCGTCGAAGCCCTGAGGTCCAACCGCGCGTATGAGAGCATCGAAATCCTCTCCGGCGTCGGCGAGCCAGAGAACCCGGAGTTCTACTTCAAGTGGCACGCGCTGATGGAAGCGCTGCACATGGTCGGCGATTACTCCGGTGAGTTGACCCAGGCGCGGCGCGCCCGCGAGATCTATCCCGATCGACGACTGATGCTCGGCAACGAGCTGCGGGCGCTCGCCGCGTTGGGACGGATCGAGGACGTCTTTCGGGGTCTCGATCAGAGCCTGCTGCTGCCGTCGCAGGGTGAGTTGGCGGTGGGAGACCTGATGCTCTCGGTGGCCGCGGAACTCCGGGCGCACGGCCACACCGCGGCATCCCATCGGGCTGCCGAGCGGGCCGTAGCGTGGTTCGACTCACGACCCGATGACGAGGCGGCAGCCGTTCCTGCACGTGTCGGCCGCGCCATGGCGTTGTACCTGGCCGAACGGTGGCAAACCGCGGAGACCATCTTTCAGGAGGTGGCCGCGGGCAGCCCCCGGGACCTGAACGTCCAGGGCTACCTCGGCGTCCTGGCCGCCAGACGAGGCGACCGCGGGGAGGCGCGCAGGATCAGCGCCCACCTTACCAGCCTGGCCGATCCCTACGACTTCGGAAGGGACGTCTACTGGCAGGCCTGCATCGCCGCTCAGCTCCGCGAGTTGGACCGGGCCATGGTGCTCCTTCGCGAGGCCTACGACCGGGGCCGATCGTTTGACCTCCAGCTCCATCGCGACATCGATCTCGAGCCGCTGCACGGCTACCCGCCGTTCGAGGAGTTCCTCGCGCCCAAACGATGACCCTCTTGCCGGGGGCGGGCGCGTCGCATCACCGACACCCCCGCCGCGCTGCTAACGTCGTCGCGGCTGGCGGAGGTTCGCGAGACATAGCAGTTTCCGGAAGCCGTCGTGGCCGGGCGCTGCCCGCATCCCACGGCGTCACCCGGGAGCCCAGCATGCCCGTTCCCATCCCGTCACGGCTCGGCCTGGCCGCGCTGGTCGTGGCCAACCTCGCGGTGGCCCTGCTGACCGTCCTGCGGGGGTGGGGATACTACGAGACCCTCCTGGTCTATTGGCTCGAGGCGGTGGTGATCGGCGGCTACAACGTTCTGCGACTGCTCGTCGTGGGGCTCGTTGGCGAGCAGCCCTTCGGCGCCTGGCTCAGCCGGCATGTGGGGCTCTCGCCGGGCGCCAGGGTGCTCCTCACGCTGGTGGGCACCGGCTTCTTCGTCATCCAGTTCGGTGGCTTCGCGCTCGCCGTGGGGCTGTGGGTCATCGGGTTGCCGTCGGTCTTCGCGCCGGCGGGACGGTCCGCGGCGGCACACGTCATGGCCGGCCTCCGGGCGGCCGGCCCGGGGGTCGCGCTGGCGGTCGCCGCGCTCGTGCTGAGCCACGGGTTCTCGTTCGTCCGCAACTTCCTCGTGGGACGGGAATACGTGCGTCGCTCGGTCCCCGCGCTGGTGTTCTGGCCGTACGCGCGCATGTCCCTCGTCATGCTGGTGCTGGCCATCGGGCTGGGGTTGGCTGCGCTGCAGGGCGGTCTCGCGAGTGCCACCACCTTCGCCATCATGATGGTGCTGGTGAAGACGATCGCCGACGGCATCACCCATCTCGGCGAGCGCCGGTCGTTCGCCTCACAGGCGGCTCGCACCGACGTGCCGCTTCGCACATCCGCGCCATGACGAGCTCGCGCCGCCTCTACGGCTGGTCGATTACGGTCGCGCTCGGCGGGTTTCTGTTCGGGTTCGATACGGCCGTCATCTCCGGCGCCGAGCAGCAGATCCAGACCCTCTGGCAGCTCAGCGACGGTGTGCATGGCTTTGCCGTCGCGATCGCGCTGTACGGGACGGTGCTCGGCGCGATGCTCGGCGGCCTGCCATCCGACCGGTTCGGGCGGAAGGCCACCCTGTTCTGGGTCGGGATCCTCTACTTGTCGTCGGCGCTCGGCTCGGCATTGGCGCCGGAGATCATCTCGTTCATGGTGTTCCGGTTCATCGGCGGCCTGGGCGTCGGCGTGTCGTCGGTGGCCGCCCCGATGTACATCTCGGAAGTCGCGCCCGCGCGGCTACGGGGCCGGCTGGTGGGCCTGTTCCAGTTCAACGTCGTGTTAGGCATCCTGATCGCGTTCGCGTCGAACTATCTCCTGGGGGAGGTTGGCGACCTCGCGTGGCGCTGGATGCTGGGGGTCGAGGCCTTCCCCGCCCTGCTCTTCGTCCTCCTGGTGACCCGCGTCCCGCACAGCCCCCGTTGGCTCGTGGTGAAGCGAGGCCGGGATGAGGAAGCGAGAGCGGTCCTCCGGCATGCCGGGCTCGTGGAGTCCGAGGTCGAGCGGGAGGTCGCCGAGATCCGGGCGTCCGTCCTGCTCAAGGATTCCGGCCAACAGGTCCCGC
>JAOTWJ010000027.1 GCA_029862925.1 Gemmatimonadota bacterium | reverse complement strand
TCTGGCGGTCGGCCTCGAGGCCGACGGTGCGGACGAGATCGCGAAGCGGAGTCGCGGGACGCCGCGGGTGGCGAACCGCCTGCTGCGGCGCGTGCGCGACTACGCGCAGGTCAAGGCCGACGGGACCATCACGAAGGCCGTGGCCGACGCGGCGCTCGCCCGGCTCAATGTGGACGAGTACGGGCTCGACGACATGGACGCCCGCATCCTCACCCTCATCATCGAGAAGTTCGGCGGCGGCCCGGTGGGGCTGAACACGATCGCCGTCGCGGTGGGCGAGGACGCCGGCACGATCGAGGAAGTCTACGAGCCGTTCCTGATCCAGCAGGGCTTCCTGCACCGCACCCCCCGGGGCCGGCAGGCGACGCCGACGGCGTACCGCCACTTCGGCTTCACCATCCCGCCCGGCACGCAGGGCCACATGTTCGACTAGCGAGTGGGACCCCTCGCACCCCGCGGGGTATGGGATTTCGTATGTCGGCCGTCCGTTCGCTCACCGTCCTGCTGCTCGCCGCCGCCGCGGCCCCGCTCACCGCCCAGACCGTCGAGGACGGCGCGCGCCTGCTCGCCCGCGGCGACACGGCGGGCGCGCTGGCGGCCTACGAGGCGCTCCTCAAGCGGGACCGGCGCAACGCCGAAGCGCATTATCGGCTCGGGCGCCTGCTGCTGGCCCGGGTAGACCCCGAGGCGGCCGTGAGCGCCGACCGCCGCAACGCCGAAACGCATCTGCGCTATGCCACCCGGTTTGCGCCCGACAGCGCCCGGTACTGGCTCGCCCTGGCCGACAAGTTCCGTGCGGAGGACGTCGTCACGGTGCGCGTCCAGGTGGCCGGACTGGTGGACCGCGCCCGCAAGGCGGCCGCCGCCGCCGAGGACGATTCGGCCGTGACCGAGGCGGAGTACCGGGCGGCGCGCATCGCCTGGGAACGCCACGAGCAGTTCGGCTACCGCTTCGCGGCGGCCGAAACGGGCAAGCGGCCGATCTTTCCCGATCCCCTCGCCGAGTGGAACGAGTGGGAAGACTTCGTCGACCACGCGGTGCGGCGCGTGCCCGGCGATGCCGACGACCTCGACGCCGCCGAGGGGGCCCTGTGGCGTGCGCTCGCGCGCCGGCCGGCCGATGTCCGCTGCGCCGGTCTGCTCGTCGTGCTGCTCGGCGAGACCGACCGCTGGGCGGAGGCGATGGCGCTCGCGCGGCGGCTCGCCGCGCTCGCCCCCGACAGCGGGCGGGCCTGGACGCTGCTGGGACTCACCTACGCGCGGACGGAGCGGTGGCGCGACGCCACGGCGGCGTTCGACACGGCACTCGCGCGCATGACCCCCGCCGAACGGGCGCCGTACGGCGACCTCGGCCAGATCATGCGGCGCGCCGACCGAATCCGGTGGGCGCAGATGCCGGAGGACGATCGCGAGCGCCTCGACTCCCTCTACTGGCGCGTCGCGCAGCCGCTCCTGCTGCGCGAGACCAACGAAGTCAAAGCGGAGTTCTTCGCGCGGCTGGCGTACGTCGATCATCGCTGGAGCGATCCGTGGCGCGGGTATCGCGGCTACGAGACCGACATCGGGACCGTGTTCGTGCGGTTCGGCCCGCCCGACCTGTGGATGGTGCTCAACCGGAGCCTCATCGCCTGGGTGTATCGGCCCACGCGGTTCCGATTCACGTTCACGTTGCAACCCGGCTTTGCGCGCGCGCATTTCGCCGGGGAGTCGCGCGAGGCGCTGCGGCTGGCGCAGGAAGCGGCGCCGGCCCGGTTCGACAACGTCCCGGTGTTCGCCACCCTCGACACGATCGCCGTGCAGGTGGCGCAGTTCCGCGGGGAGCGGGACTCCACGGCCATCGCCGTGTTCGGCGCGATCCCGCTGCCGCGCATGCTGGCGGCGGTTCCGCTGCGGAACCCCACGCTCGAGACCGGGGCGGTGGTGACGGACGATCGCGGCACCGAGCTGCAGCAGGATCGCCGGGACGAAGTCGTGCGGGGGCGCGACACGGTGGGCGTGGTGCACCGCAGCTGGCGGCTCACGCTGCCGCCGGGGGGCTATCTGCTGCGGGTGGAGGCGCACGTGCCGGCCGCCACGCGCGGCGCGCGCAGCGCCGCGCCGCTGGCCGTGCGCGGCTACCCGCGCGACCGGCTCAGCGTGTCGGACGTGCTGGCGGCCGAGCGCGTCGTGCCACGCGACTCGGCCGCGACGCGATGGACCGACTTCTTCATCGAGCCCAGCGGCGGCCGGTTCGCGCCCGGCGCGCCGGTGGGCCTGCTGTGGGAGATCTACAACCTCCAGCCCGACTCGCTCGGGTTCGCCCGATACACCGTCGAGCTGCGGTTCACCGTCGAGGCGATCGAGCGGCGCACCTTCCTGGCCCGGATCGTGGGCGGGATCGGCGACGCAACCGGCCTCTCGGCGCTCGGCGACGACCGGATCGCGCTGCGCTGGGACCGCGAGGTGCGCGTCACCCCCGAGCGCGCCAACACCGAGCACGTCACGGTGGACCTGCGCGACGCGCCGCAAGGGCGGTACGGGATCGAGGTCGTGGTGACCGACCACCGGACGGGCGCCAGCGCCGCGCGGGAGCGGGTCATTCACGTAGATGACGAGCCGGCCACCCGGGGTCCGGCCCCGTCGTCGTTCCGCTGACCCGACTAGATTGCCGCCCATGCCCAGTCGCCTCCTTCCCCTCTTGGCGCTCGTCGCGCTCGGCTCGCCGCTCGCTCCGTGGCCGGCCCTGGCGCAGCGTCCCCTCTGCGGGGCGGAGGCGCTCACCCGCGGCGACACGACGGCCGCCGCCGTGGCGTGCGAACACGCCATCGCCGAGAACGCGCGCGATACGGAGGCCTACTACCGTCTGGGGCGGCTGTACGAGGCGGTGGGCTCGCGCGCCGCGGAAGAGCAGTACCGGCTGGCGACGCGGTACGCCCCGGACAGCGCCAAGTACTGGCTCGCTCTCGCCGCGGTGCTGCGGGCCCAGGACAACGTCTTCGCGCGGCAGCAGGTGGGGGGCGTCGTAGACCGCGCGCGCGAGGCCGCCCGCGCGCACGGGGGGACCGGCGCCGTCGAGGCGGAGTATCGCAGCGCGCTCGTCGCCTGGGACCGGTACGAGCAATACGCCAACCGCTACCTGTTCGCCGGCGACGCCGTGGCCGTGGACCCGTACGTCCTCATGGGCGAATGGAAGGAGGTCGACGACTTCTTCCAGCGGCAGGTGCGGCCCGATCCCGGCGACCCCGGCGGCGACGACCGACGCGCGGCCGAGGACTACCTGCGGGCAACCCTCGCCAGCGACCCGCGGCACGTCGCCGCGGCGGGACTGCTGACGGTGCTGCTGCTCGAAACCGACCGCGGCGAGGAGGCCGTGGAGCTGGCTCGGCACCTCGTGCGCGCCGCGCCGGACAGCGGCCGCGCGTGGGCGCTGCTCGGCACCGCGCTGGTCCGCACACTCGCGTGGCCCGCGGCCGCGGCGGCGTTCGACACCGCGCTGCGGCGCCTGTCGCCCGCCGAGCGCGCGCCGTACGGCAACCTCGGACTCCTGCTCAAGGGCGTGGATCAGGCCCGCTTCGGCACGCTCGCTCCCGCCCAGCAGGCGCAGCGCGACTCGCTCTACTGGGCCGTGTCGCAGCCGCTGTTTCTCGCCGACGTGAACGAGGTGCGGCTCGAGTTCTATGCCCGGCTCACGTACGTGCTCCACCGGTGGACCGATCCGTTCCGCGGCGTGCACGGCTTCGAAACCGACCGCGGCGGCGTGTATCTGCGGTACGGCCCGCCCGACGTCTGGGCGGCGTTCGGCCGCGGCCGCCAGAGCCAGCGCGACGCCGTGGAAGGGCTCGAGAGCGAGCGCAATACGATCGTGTGGCTGTATCGCGGTCCCCAGCTCCGCTTCCTGTTCACCATGACCCCGGGATTCGCCCGCACCACCTTCTCGAGCGACTTTCGCAGCTACTACGAGGCGCAGCGGAACCTGTTCCCGGTGCGGTTCGACAACGTCCCGGCGGTGGCGGAGATGGACACCATTCTCGTCCAGTTCGCGCAGTTCCGCGGGCAGACCCTCGACTCGACCGACCTCGGCGTCTTCTCGCTGATGCCCATCGGGCGGATGGCGCGGCGGGCCGCGGTCGGCGACCTGCCGATCTCCGTGGCCGCCGTGGTGCGCGACGGGCGCATGCGCACGGTGGCGCGCGTGCGGCGAGACGAGACGATCCGCGCGGGGGATGCCCTGCAGATCGAGCGGCGCAGCTTCCGGTTCTCGCTCCTCCCCGCGGAGTACTTGCTGCGGGTCGAGGCCCAGCTCCCGTCGGTGGAGCGCGCCGCGCGGAGCACGTCCCTGCTGAGCCTGCGGCGCTACGGCACCGACTCGCTCATGCTGTCGGACGTGCTCGTCGCCGACCGGGTGGCGCCGCGTGACTCCACCTTCACGCGCTGGACGGATTTCCTGGTGAGCCCCTCCACCGGCCGGTTCACGCCCGACGCGCCCGTCGGCCTCCTGTGGGAGATCTACAATCTCCAGCCCGACAGCACGGGAACTGCACGCTACCGGATCGACCTCCGCATCACGGTGAAGGACATCGAGCGCCGCGGCTTCGCGGCGCGCATCCTGGGCGGGATCGGCGACGCCGTGGGGCTGTCGGCCAAGGGCGACGACGAGGTGGCGCTCTCCTACGACCGGGAGGTCACGATGGGCGCGGGCGGCCACCAGGTGGAGTTTCTCACGGTGGATCTCGAGGACGCCCCGAGCGCGACGTACGGCATCACCGTGCGGGTGACCGACCGCGTGAGCGGCCGCGCGGTCGAAGGACGGCGGCAGATCCTGGTGGCGCCCGACGCCGGGCGGCGCTGATCGTCCCCACGCGATGACCGGGCGGGACCGGCGGCGGTTCACGGCGGCGGATTTCGACTACGTCTGTCCGCCCGCGCTCATCGCGCAGCGTCCCGCTCCCGACCGCGCCGCGAGCCGGCTGCTCGTGCTCGACCGCGCCACCGGCGCGGTGACCCACCGGCGGTTCCCCGACTTCCCCACCCTGCTCGAACCCGGCGACCTGCTGGTGCGCAACGTGAGCCGCGTGATTCCCGCGCGGCTGCTCGGCACGCGCGACAACGGGCGGCCGGCGGAAGTGCTCCTAGTCCACCCGGAACCCGACGGCACGTGGCTGGCCATGGTGCATCCGGGCGGAAAGCTCAAGATCGGGAGACGGGTGTGGTTCGGCGCCACGGAGCGGCGGAGCGGCGCGGCGGAGGCCGAGATCGTGGACGTGGTGGGGGGCGGGTTACGGCGGGTGCGGTTCCACGGGCTGGACGCCGGTGAGGTCATGGCGCGCTACGGCGCGGTCCCCCTGCCGCCCTACATCCAGCGCCCGCCCGACGACGCCGACCGCGAGCGCTACCAGACGGTGTACGCGCGCGTGGACGGCAGCGTGGCCGCGCCCACCGCGGGGCTCCACTTCACGCCGGCCGTGCTGGATGCCGTCGCCGCGCGCGGCGCGGATATCGCCGACGTCGTGCTCCACGTGGGCCCGGGCACGTTCAAGCCCGTGGAGGTGGACGACCCAGCCAACCACGTGATGCACGCGGAGTGGTACGAGATCCCCCCGGCCGCCGCCACCGCCATCCAGGCCGCCAAGGCCCGGGGCGGTCGCGTCTGGGCCGTGGGCACCACCGCGTGCCGCGTGCTCGAGAGCGCCGCGCCCGACGTGCCCGCCGGGTCCGGCTGGACCGATCTCTTCATCTACCCGCCGTTCACGTTCCGCGTGGGGGACGCGCTGCTCACCAACTTCCATCTGCCGCGATCCACCCTGGTGATGCTGGTGGCCGCGTTCGCGGGCTACGATCACACCATGGCCGCGTACCGTGAGGCGGTTGGCGAACGCTACCGGCTCTACAGCTACGGCGACGCCATGGCGATCGTGTGATCCGCCGCGCCCACCTGGTCCGCCGTTAGATTCCCCGCGTGTTCGACTTCCAGCTCGATGGCACCGACGGCGCCGCCCGTGCCGGCACACTCGCCCTGCCCCACGGCACGGTGCGCACCCCGGCCTTCATGCCAGTAGGCACGCAGGGGACGGTGCGCGCGCTTTCGCCGTTCGACCTGCGGGCCACCGGCACGCAGATGGTGCTGGCCAACACGTACCATCTGCATGTCCGGCCGGGGGAGGACGTCGTCGCGTCGTTGGGCGGGCTGCACCAGTTCATGGGGTGGGACGGCCCCCTGCTCACCGATTCCGGCGGCTTCCAAATCTTCTCGCTCGAGGGCATGCGGCGCGTGGACGACGACGGGGTCGAGTTCCAGTCGCACGTGGACGGCGGACGCCGGCGTCTCACGCCCGAGGGCGCCGTCGAGATCCAGTGGACGCTCGGCCCGGACATCGCGATGGCCCTGGACCACGTGCCGCCGGGCACCGCCGATCGCGCCGTGGCGACGGACGCGCTCGACCGCACGGCCCGCTGGCTGGCGCGCGCGCGCACCCGGCACGCGGCCCTCAGCGCGGACGCGTCCGGTCGCCAGACCCTGTGGCCCATCCTCCAGGGCGGCGTCTATCCCGACCTCCGCGCGCGGGCAGTCGCGCAGGTGCTCGGCCTCGGCCCGTGGACCGGCCTCGCCGTCGGCGGGCTCGCGGTGGGCGAGCCGCGCGAGGCCATGTATGCCACGCTCGACGCGCTCCGCCCGTCGCTGCCCGCCGGCACGCCGCGTTATCTTATGGGCGTCGGGTTTCCCGAGGACCTGCTCGAGTCGGTGGCGCGCGGCATGGACCTGTTCGATTGCGTCGCGCCCACGCGGAACGGGCGGAACGGCCAGGCGTTCACGCCGGACGGGCCGCTCAACGTGCGCAACGCCGCACACCGTACCGACCCCGCGCCGCTCGACGCGAGTTGCGACTGCGAAACCTGCCGGACGTACAGCCGGGGCTACCTGCGGCACCTGTTCCAAGCTGACGAGCTGCTCGGCCTGCGATTGTTGTCCCTGCACAACGTCCGTTTTCTCATTCGCCTGGGCGAAGAGGCCCGCCGCCGCGTGCTCGCCGGTGCGTTCGCGCCGTGGCATCGGGACTGGCGCGCCCGCTACACCGCACGGAGCCACGCGTGACACCAGCCGCTCTCTTCCTGCTGTTCGCACCCGCCGGCGAGTCCGGCGGTCGCGGGCTGAGCATCTTCCTGCTGCAGATGGGCGCGTTCATCGCGATCATCTACTTCCTCCTGATCCGGCCCAAGGTGCAGCAGGAGAAACGGCACAAGGAACGGATCGCCCAGATCAAGAAGGGCGACGAGATCGTCACGGCGGGGGGCGTGGTGGGCGAGGTCGTCCACGTGAAGGACGACCGTCTCACGATCAAGAGCGGCGAGTCGCGCCTCGTGGTCCAGCGCGACCGCGTGGCCGACGTGCGCGGGCCGGGGGACGCGGAGAAGACCGGCTGATGAGCTTGCGGCCCCTGCATCTGCTGGGCTCGCCCGTGCTGCGCGAGCGCGGCGTCGAGGTCGGCTCCGTGGATGCCGAAGTCGAAACGCTCGTGCGCGACCTGTTCGACACCATGCGGGCCGCGGAGGGCGTGGGGCTCGCCGCCAACCAGATCGGGGTGCCCCGACGGGTGGCCGTGGTGGACGTCGGGGACGGCGACCCGGTCACGCTGATCGACCCGGTCGTCGTCGAGCAGTTCGGGAAGGAGCGCGGCGAAGAGGGCTGCCTGTCCATCCCCGAGCTGTACGGGGAGGTCGATCGTGCGACGCGCGTGGTGGTGGAGGTCACCGATGCCGAGGGCGCCCGCACCCGCGTCGAGGCCACCGACCTCAAGGCGCGCGCCATCCAGCACGAGATCGACCATCTGGACGGCGTGCTGTTCATCGATCACCTGAGCCCGCTCAAGCGCCGCCTGCTGCTGAACAAGTGGCGGCGGCTGCGCAAAGGCGCCAGCGGGTACCTCAAGGAGCTGGACGCCGCCCCGGTCCGCGACTGACGTGCGCCTCGTCTTCTTCGGCACCCCGGAGTTTGCCGTCCCCTCGCTCAGGGCCTTGCTCGAGGAGGGGTTCGACGTCGAGGTCGTCGTCACCCAGCCGGACCGCCCGCACGGGCGTTCGCGGTCGAGGCTGCACCCGCCCCCGGTGAAAGTCGAAGCCGTCGCCGAGGGGCTTCCGGTCGTCCAGCCCGAGCACCCCAACGACCCCGGGTTCCTCGAGGCGCTGCGCCTCTACCAACCCGACCTGGGCGTCGTGGTCGCGTACGGGCACATCCTGAAGCCGGCCCTGCTCGCGTTTCCCCGCCGCGGCATGATCAACGTGCACGCGTCGCTGCTGCCGGCCCTGCGCGGCGCGGCGCCCATTCAGCACGCGGTCCTCGAGGGTTTGGAGGAAACCGGCATCACGATCATGCAGATGGAGGCGGGGATGGACACCGGGCCGATCCTCCATCAGGTGCCGACGCCGGTCGCGACCGACGAGACGGGCGGCGAGCTGGAGGTGCGGCTCGCGGAGTTGGGCGCGCTCGCGTTGATCGAGGCGTTGGCGCTGCTGGAAGCCGGGGCGATCACGCCCCGGCCGCAGGAACACGAGCGCGCGACGTACGCGCCCAAGATCACGCCGGAGCTGGCGCGGATCCGGTGGGAGGAACCCGCGCACCGCATTGCCCGGCTGGTGCGGGCCCTCGACCCCAGACCGGGCGCGTGGACCGAGCTCGCCCGCCGCCGGCTCAAGCTGTTCGGCCCGCGGCCGGCAGGACCCGCGCCCGACGGCGCGGCCCCCGGCGAGGTGGTGGAGGTGGACCCGGCGTTCGTGGTGGCGACGGGCGAGGGCGCGCTCCAGTTCGTCGACATCCAGCCGGAGGGCAAGGGCCGGCTCGGGACGGGGGCCTGGATTCGCGGCCGCGGGGCCGCGGTCGGCGACCGCCTGACGTGACCGCCGTCCCGCGCCTGCACGCCGTCACCGACGACCGCGTGCTGGCGCTGCCGGACGTCCTCGACCGCGCGCGCGCCCTCGCCCTGGGGCCCGACGTGGCCATCCACCTGCGGGGCGCGCTGTCCGGACGCCCATTGCTCGCGCTCGCCGACGCGCTCCGCGCGCTGACCGCCGCCGCGGGCGCCCTGCTGATCGTCAACGATCGCCTCGACGTCGCCCGTCTCTGCCGCGCGGACGGCCTGCATCTGCCCGCGCGCGGCCTGCCCGTCGCCCGGGTGGCGGCGCATCCCGACCGCCCACACCTGGTGGGCCGCTCGACGCACGCCGCCGCCGACGCCCGCGCCGCGCTCGCCGCCGGCGCGGACTACGTGTTTCTCGGCAACGTCTGGCCCACGGCCTCGCACCCCGACCGGCCGCCGCTGGGACCCGCGGCGATCGGCGTCGTGTCGTCCGCCCGCGTCATTGCCATCGGCGGCATCACCGCCGACCGGGCGGCCGAAGCGCGCGCGGCGGGTGCCGGCGGGGTGGCCGCGATCCGCGCCCTGTGGGACGCCCCCGACCCGGCTGCGGCCGCCCGCAATCTGCTGCTATCTTTCAGCGCATGACCGGAAACACCATCCACGTCGTCGTGAACGGGGAATCGCGCGAGTTGCCGGGCAACCTCACGCTGCTCCAGCTGCTGGACCATTTTGGGCTCGATCCGCGCACCGTCGTGGTCGAGCTGAACCGCGAGATCGTGCGGCGGCCCGTGCTGGCCGGCACGACCGTGAGCCACGGCGACACCGTGGAGCTCGTGCACTTCGTGGGAGGCGGGTGAGATGGCCCCCACCCGGGTCGCCGCCAAGGATGCGCCGTTGGTCGTCGGGGACCGCGCGTTTCGGTCGCGGCTCATCGTCGGCACCGGCAAGTATCCGGACAACGCGACCATGGTCGCGGCCCACGCCGCGTCGGGCGCGGAAGTGGTCACCGTCGCCGTGCGGCGTGTGGATCTCGACCGCTCCAAGGAGGAGGGCATCCTCCATCACATCGACCCCGAGAAGTACTGTCTGCTCGCCAATACCGCCGGCTGCTACACGGGAGACGAGGCGATCCGGTACGCGCGTCTGGCCCGCGAGGCGGGCTTCAACGAGTTCATCAAGCTCGAGGTGATCGGCGATCGCGAGACGCTGCTGCCCGACGTCGAGGAGCTGGTGCGCGCGGCCAAGGTGCTCGTGGCCGAGGGGTTCCAGGTCATGGCGTACACCAACGAAGACCTGATCACGGCGCTCAAACTGGAAGCCGCGGGCTGTGCCGCCGTGATGCCGCTCGCCTCGCCCATCGGGAGCGGGCTCGGGCTGCTGAATCCGTTCGCGATCCGAACGATCAAGCGCCGGCTCTCGGTGCCGGTGATCGTGGACGCCGGGGTCGGCACGGCATCCGACGCCTGCGTGACGATGGAACAGGGCGTGGATGGCATCCTGATGAACACCGCCATCGCCGAGGCCCGGCAGCCCGTGGAGATGGCGCACGCCATGCGGTTGGCGGTGGACGCGGGCCGCCGCGCGTATCTGGCGGGACGCATGCCGCGCCGCGAAGTGGCGGTGCCCTCCAGTCCAACCGCGGGAATGCTCGACTGATCGCCACGCACGCGCCACGCCGGGACATGAGCCGCGAGGGCCAACCGGGCCGTGGCGTACCGCCGCGGCGGGCCGCGCTCACGATGCTGCGCGCCGTGCGCCAGGGCGACGCGTTCGACCGCGCCCTGGCTGCGGCGGTGGAGGGCCTGGGCGAGGCCGACCGCAGGCTCGCGCACGAGATCGCCGCGGGCGTGCTCCGCACGCGGCACGAACTGGACGACACCATCCGGCCCCGGGTGACCGGCGAATGGCGGCGCGTGACGGATGACGTGCGGGATCTGCTGCGGATCGGGGCCTACCAACTGACGGCGCTCACACGCGTGCCGCCCCACGCGGCGGTCGCGGCCACCGTCGAGATCACCAAGCAGGAGCATGGCGACCGGTCGGCGGGGTTCGTGAACGCGGTGCTGCGGCGGCTCGCGCGGGAACGCGCCGAAGGCGCGGCGCCCCCCGCGCCGCCGCACGCGTTGGAGTCGGCCGCGGACCTCGGGCGCCACTACTCGCATCCGGAGTGGCTGGTGGCGCGCTGGCTGGACCGGTACGGGCGCGCGCGAACCACGGCTCTGCTGGAACACAA
The DNA here is from genome assembly GCA_029862925.1 of Gemmatimonadota bacterium. Lineage (GTDB taxonomy): Bacteria > Gemmatimonadota > Gemmatimonadetes > Gemmatimonadales > GWC2-71-9 > JAOTWJ01. The sequence continues at coordinate 16,042 of JAOTWJ010000027.1, read as the reverse complement.
CAACCGCCCGCCGGCGACGGTGTTGCAGCCGGCCCGATGGTCCGGGACGGAGCTCGAGGCGGCTCTCGCGGCGGCGGCGATCCCGTTCGAGACGTCACCCGAGCGCCCCGGGTACGCGGTACGGGGGGTACGCATCAAAGATCTGCCCGGATTTGCCGAGGGCGGGTTCGTGGTGCAGGATGCGGCGCAGGCCTTGGCCCTCGCGCACCTGCGCATTCCCGACGGCGCGCAGGTCTGGGACGCGTGCGCGGCACCGGGCGGCAAGACCGCCGTGCTCGCACGCCGCTGCCGCGTGATCGCGTCGGACGTGCGCCGCGCGCGGCTGCCGCGGCTGGTGGAGACGGTGCGTCGGGCCGCGCCGACGGCGCTCGTGCTCTGTGCCGACGCACTCCACGTCCCGTTCGCCGCCGGACGGACGGATGTCGTGGTGGTGGACGTGCCGTGCACGGCGACGGGCACGCTCGCGCGGCACCCCGATGCCCGGTGGCGCGCGTCACCGGCGCGGCTCGCGCGGCTCACGGCGCTCCAGGAGACGCTGCTCGACGCGGCCGCGCCGATCGTGCGACCGGGCGGCGCGCTCGGCTACATGACGTGCTCGCTCGAGCCCGAGGAGAACGAACACCAGGTGAGCCGCTTTCTCGCGCGCCATCCCGAGTATCGCCGCGACGGCGACGACTTCGCGCTGTTCCCGCCCGACCGGGGCACCGACGGCGCCTACGCCACCCGACTGGTGCGGACGGCATGAAGATCCGCCGCCGATTCGCCACGGGCGGTCCGCTCGGGCGCTTCGTCGCGACGCTGCGCGACCGGCTGGGCCTCGAGCCGGCGTCCGAGGGCGCTGAGCGTGGAGGGTCGGACCGCTGGGAGCCCGACGACGCGCCCGCGCCCCATCCCGAGTGGCAGGCGCGCCGCCGCTTCTTGGTCATCGCGGCCGGCGTGTTCGCCGCGACCCTGCTCGGGGGCTATCTGCTGGCGGCGTTGGCGTTCTTCCCCGCCCCCATCTTCGCCACGAGCCGCAGCGTGCCTCGTCTGCTCGGGCTGTCGGAAGAGGCCGCGACCGAGCGGCTTGCCGCCGCCGGGCTCGGGCTGGGCGCCGTGGAGCGTGCGCCCCATCCGAGCGCCGAAGGCGGCCGCGTCATCTGGCAGGATCCCCCGCCCGAGGTCGTGACGCTCGAGGGCAGCGAGGTGCGACTCACCGTGAGCACCGGGCCGCAGCGCATTCCGGTGCCAGACGTCGCGGGCTACGAAGCCGCGCACGCGCGCATCCTGCTCGAGGGGGCCGGCCTGTCGGTCGGCTCGGTCGAGTCCACCCAGGCGCCCACGCCGAAGAACGTGGCGGTGAACACCCGCCCGCCCGCCGGCACGCCGCTCACACCCGGCACCAGGGTGACCCTGGTGGTGAGCGTCGGCGCCGCCACCATCCGTGTGCCGTCGCTGGTCGGGATGACCGAAGAGGAGGCGCGCCGCGCGCTCGAGGCCGCGGGGCTCGTGCTGGGCACCAGCTTCTCACAGCTCACGACCGCCACCGCACCCGGCGAGGTGTTCTATCAGAATCCCGGCGCCGGCACGCTGAGCGCGCCGGGCCGCGCGGTGGACGTCCGGGTCGCCCGAGGCAGCCAATGAGCCACGTCCGCATTGCCCCCAGCATTCTGAGCGCCGACTTCGGCCGGCTGGCCGAGGACATCGCCCGCGTGGTGGAGGGCGGCGCCGATCTCATTCACGTCGACGTGATGGACGGCCGCTACGTCCCCAACCTCACGTTCGGAGCGGGCGCGATCGCGGCCGCCCGCCGGGCCTGCGACCTGCCGCTCGACGTGCACCTCATGGTCGAGGAGCCGGAACGCCACCTCGAGCCGTTCGCGGAGGCGGGCGCGTCCATCTTCACGTTCCATCCCGAGGCCACCCGGCACGTGCAGCGCCACCTCGCGGCCGCGCGCGAGCTTGGCATGCGGGCCGGCCTCGCGCTCAACCCGGCGAGCCCGCTGGCGCTGGTCGAGGACGTGCTCGACGACCTCGATCTGCTGCTCCTGATGACCGTGAACCCGGGCTATGCCGGTCAGCGTTACATTGAGGGGTCCAGCGCGAAGATCCGGCGGGCCCGGACGCTGCTGGAGCGCCACGGCCGCGCGGTCTGGCTGGAGGTGGACGGCGGGATCACGGCGGATACCATCGGCACGGCGTTCGCCGCCGGCGCCGACACGTTCGTCGCCGGGTCCGCGGTGTTCGGCGCGCCGGACCCGGCCGACGCCGTCCGGACCCTGCGGCGCCGTTGCGCCGTGGCGGTGTAGGACGGAATTGCATCGGATGGATCGTGGCTATGCGCAATAAGGGACAGTGGATCGCCGTCGGCGTCGTGCTGGGGGTGCTCGCGTTCGGTCTCGGGGCCGCGCTCGTGCTCACCCCGGAGATCACGCGCATCGAGCCGGGCGCCAGGGCGCCCGACGCCGCGGCGGTGGACCTTGTCACCGGCGACACGGTGCGGGTCCGCGACCTCCGCGGTCAGGTCGTGCTGCTCAATCTATGGGCCACGTGGTGCCCGCCGTGCGAACAGGAAATGCCCTCCATGGAGCGGCTGCACGCCAAACTCGGCGCCGAGGGTCTCCGCGTCGTGGCTGTGAGCGTCGACCAGAGCGACCGGGACGCGGTGCGGCGCTGGGTGGCCGAGCGCGGCCTCACGTTCACGGTGCTGCACGACCGCAGCGGCAAGATCCAGCAGACCTTTCAGACGACCGGCATGCCCGAGACCTTCGTGATCGCCCGCGACGGCGTCATCGTCAAGAAGATCATCGGCGCCACCGAGTGGGATCACCCGGCGCAGCAGGCCCTGTTCCGGAGGCTGCTTGCGAGCGAGTAGGTCCTGGGGGACGGCCCTCAAGGAGGCCGTCGTCACCAACTGGCCCGTCAAGGCGACGGCCCTCGTGCTGGCCGGCGTGCTCTGGGCCGCGGTCGCCGCGGAAGAGCCGACCACGCAACTGGTGCCGGTCAGCATGGTGGTGCAGCCGCCCACCGGCCGCACGCTCAAGGGCGCGATCCCCCCGGTGCAGGCGGTGTACGTCGGCGCGACCCGCGAGCTGATCAAGCTCTACTCCTCACCGCCCACGATTCAGAAGGTTCTGCCCGACACGTTGAGCGGCAACGAGTATCTGCTCGCCCTCGGCCCGGAGGACCTCGTGACCGGCCGGACGATCAACGTCCGGGCGGAAGACGTGCAGCCGCGCACGATCCGCATCTCGCTCGACGACGTCGCCCAGCGCGAACTGCGCGTCAGCCCGCGCATCACGATCGTGCCCGACTCCGGCTACGTGCTGCTCGGGGGGATCGCCGTGACGCCCAGCTCGGTCACCGTCCGCGGGCCCGAAGCCACCATCCGCCGGCTGCGGGAGATCGCCACCGTCCCGACGGAGCTCACCGGAATCACCCAACCGGTGCGCCGCACGGTGCCACTCGACACCACCGGCCTGGGGCGCGTGCGCATGCTGCCGGATTCGGTGGAGATCATGGCGGACGTGGCGTTCCTCGCCGAGCGGGTGCTGATGGGCGTGCCGATCACGATCCAGGCGGACCGGGCCGCGACGCTCACCACGAGCCCGCTGGCCGTGCTCGTGACGGTGCGCGGGCCGGGCGTGCGGCTCGCGCGGCTCACGCGCGACTCGGTCACGGTAGTCGCGAACCCCGTGACCGACGACCTGCCGGTACGGGCCGCCTTGCAGGTGGTGGCCCCCGAAGGCATCACGGGCGTCGCCACCCCCGATTCCGCCACCGTTCAGCGACGCGGCCGTGGCTGAGGTCGTCCTCGGCATCGAGACGTCGTGCGACGAGACGTCGGCGGCGGTGCTGGTGGGCGAGGGCAACCGGCCGGAGCTCGCGAGCCTCGTGATTCTCTCGCAGGACGTGCATCAGGTCTTCGGCGGCGTTGTGCCCGAGCTGGCCAGCCGCGCGCACTTGCGTGCGCTCGATCCGGTGGTGACGCGCGCGCTCCAGGAGGCCGGCCTCCCGCTCTCGGCGGTGGACGCCGTCGCCGTGACCCAGGGCCCGGGACTCGTCGGGGCCCTGCTCGTGGGCGTGAGCTACGCCAAGGCGCTGGCCGCGGCGCTCGACCGGCCGCTCGTGGGCGTGCACCATCTCGAGGGCCACCTGTTCGCGCCGACGCTCGACGATCCCGAATTGGAGCCGCCGTTCATCGCGCTCGTCGTCTCGGGCGGGCACACGATCCTGCTGGACGTGCCGGCATGGGGCCGGTATCGCATCCTGGGGGAGACGCGGGACGACGCCGCGGGCGAGGCGTTCGACAAGGTCGCCTCGCTGCTGGGGCTCGGGTATCCCGGCGGCCCACCGATCGAGCGGCTGGCGGCGGAAGGCCGCGATCGGTTTCAGTTCCCGCGGCCGATGCTCCACGACGGGTTCGACTTCTCGTTCAGCGGGCTCAAGACCGCCGTGCTGCATGCCGTGCGGGAGTCGCCGGATCTGGACGCCGACCGTACCGACCTGGCCTGTGCGTTTCAGGAGGCCGTGCTCGACGTGCTCGTGGCGAAGACGGCCGCGGCCGTGGAGCAGGCCGACTACACGACCGCGGTGCTCGGCGGTGGGGTCGCCTGCAACCGCACGCTGGCGAAACGGATGGCGGACCGGCTGCAGGGCCTCGCCCGCGTGGCCGTCGCGCGGCCCCGGTTCAACCTCGACAACGCCGCGATGATCGCGCGGGCCGGCTGGTTCCGCTGGCGGCGCGGCGAGATCGGCGACCCGTATCTCGACGCCGATCCTTCGCTTCCCTGGCCCGGGCTGGAGCGTGGCCCGGCACCCACGGCCGCCACATGACCGTCTATCCGCTCACCTTCTCGATCCTGGGCTTCGAGATCACGGGCTTCGGCCTGATGATGATGGCCGGGTTCCTCGTCGCGGGCTGGGTGATGCAGCTCGAGCTGCAGCGCCGCCGGCTCGCCGCCGACTACGCCGCGGATATCCTCGTGGGCGCCGTGATCGGCGGCATCCTGGGCGCGCGGCTGTGGTACATGGCGCTGCACGGTGGCCCGCTCCTCTCGCGGGGCGGACTCGTGTGGTACGGCGGGTTCCTGGGCGGGCTCGTGGCGGTGCTCGGCACCGGGTGGTTGAAGGGCGTGCCCGCGCGGTTCACGCTCGAGCTCACCGCGCCCGCGCTGCCACTCGGGCACGCGCTGGGACGGACCGGTTGTTTCCTGGTGCAGGACGACTATGGCCTGCCCACCTCGCTCCCGTGGGGCATGCGGTTCCCGGACGGTGAGCCACCCACGACCGCCGCGCAGCTGGCGCGCTGGGGCGCGGACATCCCCGCCGGCACGCCGCCCGACACCGTACTCGCGGTGCATCCCACGCAGCTCTACGAGGTGGCGGCCCTGCTGTTCCTGTTCTGGCTGCTGTGGCGCTGGCGCCGCCACGAGCACGCCGTGGGCTGGCTGTTCGCGTGCTACCTGATCGGGGTAGGGATCGAGCGGTTCCTGGTGGAGTTCGTGCGCGCCAAGGACGACCGGGTGCTCGCCGGGTTCACGCTCGCGCAGGCGACGAGCGTGGTGATCGTGCTGGCGGGCATCGGCCTCCTTACCATGTGGCGACGCAAGGACGCGCTGGTGGTGAAGCCGGAAGGGGTGTTCGCGCCGCGGGGCGAGAAGAGCTAGCGCCCTCTCAGCCCCGCCCCGCCCGCACCGCTGCCGGCCGGGGGCGCACCCAGAAGATCCAGATCAGCGCCGCTGCAAACGCGGCCGCCACGGTGAGCTGCGCGACTACGGTCTGCACCGTGGGGAACACGCCCAGCGCCGGGAGTGCTGGCAGCGACAACGGGGTGGCCGGGACCCAGCCCGCCGCCTGGAGCTCCGCCACCCCCTGCCCCGCAAAGCTCACCGCCATCACGGTGAGCAACGCGCCCGTCACGGCAAAGAACGGCTTGAGAGGAATGCGCACGCCGAAGCGCTGCATGGCCACGTAGAGCGCCGCCAGCATCACGGCGCCCACCACCAACCCACCCATGACGGCGCCGACGCCGGCGCGGCCGTCGGCCGTGCCGAGCAGGGCGCCGTAGAACAGCACCGTCTCGACGCCTTCGCGGTACACGGCCAGGAACGCCACGCCGCCCAGCGCAAAGGCGCGGCGGCTGCCGAGGGCGTCGCGCATCTTGGCGCTGACGAACGCGCGCCACTTCTCGGCCTCGATCTTGGAAACCATCCAGGAGGCCACCCAGAACAGCACCGCCGAGGCGAGCAGCATGGTGAGCCCCTCGATGGCCTCCTGCCCCGCGGCCGACACGCGGATCACCGTCGCAAAGGCCACGGCCGTGAGCAGGCTTGCGACCAGGGCCAGGCCGACCCCGATGCCCAGCTCGCGGGTCCGTTCCCGGGCGCCCGCCTTCACCAACAACGCGGTGAGGGCACCGATGATGAGGATCGCCTCGAGTCCCTCGCGCAGGATGATCACCAGCGACTGCCCGAACAGGACGCGGGCGCCCGAGGCCGCGCCTGCGACCTGCTCCGCTTCCGCCAGCGCGCGGCGCGCGGCGACGGCGCGCGGCCCCACGTCGCGACCCGTCGCCGCCGCCGCGCGCAACTCGGCAAAGGTCCGTTCCACCCCGCGGGCCGCCTGGTGGCTCCGCGCCGCCACGTCCGCCTCGACCGCCTCGAACGCGAGGTACGCCTCGAGCGCCTTGCCCTGCGCCACGTCGAGCCGCTGCTCGGCGGCGAGCCGCTCCACTACAAGCACCATCGAGTCCACCTGCCGCACCGCGCGCCGGACGGCCAGCGATCGACTGCCGCCCAGCGCCTCGGCTGCGGGCGCCGTGCGCGCGTAGGCCACCGCGGCGTCAGGCACCGGGCTCCCAGTGCGGGCCTCCAGCAGCGCGGCCAGCGAATCGTCACTCACGCCGGCCAGGTACGCGAAGTCGCTGAACACGATATCACAACCACGACACTCGCGCGCCACCCACCGTTCACCGGCCGTGCGGTCGGCCGCGCGGTGCCGCAAACCGGCGGCGTAGAGCGCCACGGCCCAGCGTTCCTGCACGGAGAGCGATGCCTCGAAGGCCGGCATGCCCGTGCCGGCCACGCCCACGGAGATCTTGCGGAAGAACTCGAGCGGCGTGGTGCCGCTGAGCGCCGCCCGGTCGGTCAGATCCGATGGCGGCGGGTCGAGCGCCACGCTCGTCGGTCCGTCGCCGCTTCCCGTCTCGCCATGACACTGCGCGCACGCGCGCCCGTAGATCCGGGCTCCGAGCCTGAGCGACGGGGCGGCCTGGGGCATGGGATCGAGCGCGATGCCGAGGCCGTCGGCGAGCACCCGGCGCAGGCCGTCCACATCGACGCGCAGCTCGTGGGCGGGCTCGAGCCGTGCCGTCCGGGCGAGGAGCGTGTCGAGTGGAACCGCTGCCGGCCCGCGCACCGCATCCGGGAGGCGGTCGGTCAAGCTGCGCGCTTCCGTGAGGAACAGGCGGGCCTCGGCCAGCTCGTCCTGGCTCACCACCCGCCCGTCGGTGACGCCGAGGGCGTATTCGTCAATCGCGATGGTGGCGAGCGCGGCGATGCGGCGCGCGATGGCCGTGGAATCGTCCTGCGCGGCGAGCGATCCGTGCAGGGCGAGCGTGACCGAAGCCGTCGCGAGGAGCCAGCGTGGGCAGAAACTGAGAATCATTCTCAAGTAGTGAGGACGTCGAATCCTAGACCGTTTCGATCGGGATTGCAACGGGTCAGACCACCAGTGCGATGGCGGCGGCGAGGTCGTCCGTGTGGGTGAGGGAGATCAGCACGACGCCGCCCCCGAGCGCGGCGAGGCGGGCGGCTGCGCGGCCGGTGAGCTGGATGGCGGGACGGCCGTCGCCGTCGCGCGTGACCTCGATCTCCTGCCACCCAATGCCACGGGCGTCTTCGGTGCCCTGCAGCGCCTTGTAGACCGCCTCCTTGGCGGCGAGTCGCGCCGCGACATGCCGCGCCGGCACCGCCATGCCCAGGCAGTACTCCCGCTCGCGCGACGTGAGCAGCCGCTCGAGCGCCCGATCGCCGTGGTGCTCGAGCAACGTGGCCACGCGTTCGACGGTCACCAGATCGATCCCCACCGCGTGCCCGCTCACGGCGACCGCGCCACGAACACGCGCCGGCGCAGCACCTGGCCCCCAACCTCGAGGACCGCGAGGTACGCCCCGTTCACCACCTGCTGGCCGCCGCTGGTCACCACGTCCCAGCCCACCTGCCCGTCGAGCCCCGGTGCCGTCACGCGGTACACGAGCGCGCCGGCGAAGGTGAACACCGACAGCCGCGCGTCGCCCGCCGTGGGGGCCCACGTGAAATACAGGCGCCCCGACCGGACCGGATTCTCGGAGACATTCAGCGTGCCGTTCGCCACGGTGATGTCGGCGGCGGCGGGCGTGCCGACCACGTGGAGCGCGTCCACGCGCCACGTCATCTGCCGTGCCACGAAGCGGAGCCGCACCTGGTTGACGGCGGGGAGTGGCGCGGTCACCGGATACCACTCGGGCGCGGCACCGGCGATGAGGGCGAGCGGCACCCACGTGGCACCGTCGTCGAGCGAGTAGTCCACGCGGCCGTACCGGTCGGGCAGGAACAGCGATCCCGTGTGCTGGGTCCAGAACGCGAGATGCGGCGCGCGCACGGCGGAGAGATCCAGCGTGGCGGACACGAGGGTGTCGGTGAACCCGCGCCAGTGGAACCGCCCCTCGAGCGCGTACACGGAGTCGCGGGTCCACCCGGACCAGGCGGCGCTCACGGTCTCGGCGCCTTCGGCGACGGCCACCGCCGCGCGGAGTCCGAATTCCGCCGCCGCCACGCGGATGCCCTCGGGCATGGTGCCGAGCGCACCACGCCAGCGCCACCGCCGCGCACCGCGGTCCACCGAGTCGGCGGCGAGCGGGACCGTGGTCCGGTTGGCGCCGCGCTGCAGCTCGACGCCGCGGGACGCCGGGCCTGGCGGGGCGGTGAGCCGGATCTCGGGCCACAGGGTCTCGAACGTCGGCGTGACGGTGCCCGTGTCCGCCGCCGCCGCGCCATCGAGCAGTGCCAACGCAAACGGCACGTTGTCGGCGATGACCCGCGCGACGGCGGCGGAATCGTCCGGGAACAAGAACCCGTAGGCGGCGCCGCTCACACAGCAGCCCGCCGTGAGCTCGACCGTGAACGCCGTCGTGCCGTGCGCGCGGTACGCCCACTCGGTGTACTCGCCGTTCGTGGGGTAGAGCTGCCACCCCGGTCCGGGGTGATACGTCGGGCGCGCCGTCTCGGGTAGCCCATCGGTGATGGCGGGCGCGAGCGGCGTGCCCGCGAGCGCGGCAAACGCCGGCGCGTCAGGCACGAGCCGCCCCGACGCGTAGCCGTATGGGTACAGGATCAGGTTGGTGTAGCTGTGATAGGAGATCGCCGCGGCCGGCGGATGGGCGGCGTGAAACGCCATGATCGCCTGCGTTTCCGGCTCGGACCCCGCGGCGGGCCCGCGATAGGTCTCCGCGGTGGTCACCGCGCTCGACCCGATGTCGTCGTAGCCCCAGAACCCAGGGTAATTCCGATTCAGGTCCACGCCAACCGAGCCGTCGGCGTTGGCCCGCCGGTTCGTCCGCCACAGGCGTTCTGTGTCGAAGGAATACTGGTAGCCGTCCGGATTCACCACGGGAATCACCCACACGTCGCGCGCGGCGAGGAGGGCCGCGCCGCCGGGGGTGGCGGGCAGCGAGTCGAGCAGGTAGGCGAGCAGCCTGAGCGTCATCTCCACCGAGATCCACTCGCGCGCGTGATGCGCCCCCATGTACAGCACGTTGGGCCGCTCGGGCGTATCGCTGGGGGAACCCACCTTCACGGCCAGGATGGGCCGGCCTTCCCACGAAGCGCCGATGGAATCCACGGTGACGGGGCGACCGGCGGCGACGAGTCCGTCGAGCAGCGCGCGGACCGCGGTGAAGTCGCGGAAGTTGGCGGCGGGCGCGAGCGGCGCCGGCAGCGGAAGCGGCGCGGCCACGAGCCCCTGCCCCGCGAGCGCCGCGCGCTGGCTCGCGGTGGTCACGATGACCGCGTAGTCGGTGTCGCCGATGCGCTCGACGCCGGCGACCTCGTAGCCCGCGCGGTGGAGCGCGTCCAGGATTGGGAGCGAGTCGAGCCGCACGCGGGTGAGCTCCAGTTGCTGCGCGCCCGCGGGGGGGGCGAGGGCCACGCCGAGCGCGAGCAGCAGCGCCAGCCGTCTCAGGAGAACCATGCCCACACCTGCCGCAGCCATTCCGGTGCGGTGACGTAGCCGCCCAGCACGAGCCCGAGCCACGTCGCCGCCGCGAGTGACGGGAGACCCACGGCGGCGACGGGCCAGAGCGGCCGGCGCCAGCGGGTAAGCGACTCGGCCACGGCGTCCCAGCGCCCCAGCTCGGCGATCACCTGTTCCTCGAGCGCGAGCCAGGCGGCTTCGAGCCGGCGCGCCGCTGTGAGCACGGCGTCCTGCCACTCGGTGAGCGCGCCGCGATCGGCCGCCGTGGCGCCGCGGAGTCGCTCCGCCCCCGCGTGGAGCGTATCGAGCGCCGGCACCAGCATGGCACCCGCCGCGCCGATCCGGCTGCTCACCCCGCGTAACTCGACCGGATCGAGCAACGCCTTCCGGCGATAGCGTCGCGGCATGCGGGCCGCCCACGCCTCCACGTCGAGCCGAGCGTTGACCCGCTCCACGACCGCGCCCGCAATACCGTTCACCGTGCGTTCCCACGCGTCGAGCCACGTCCGAGAATCCAGCGCTTCGAGCGCCGCGTCGCGCTCGCCGGCGGCCGCGAGCCGCCGCGCTTCGCCCGACGCATCGAGCAGGCGGGAGACGAGCTGGAGGCGAAACCCATCCAGCGGCAGATCGCCCGGCGGCCGCCCGCTGCCCGTGAGCGCCTTGCCGAGCGACGGACCCAACTCGGGCACACGCACCGGCAGCAGGAGTTTCTGGCTGGTCATGCGTAGATGACGTCGAGCACGCGCGCGGGCTCCGAGAGATCCTCGAACACCGCATACGCGCCCGCCGCCAGGAGGTCGGCGGCCGCATACGAGCCGGTGGCGACGCCGATCGCGCGCGCGTCGACGCTCCGGCCGCAGGTCATGTCCGCGGGGGTATCGCCGATTATGACGATCTCCGCGCCGCGCGGCACGCGTCCCATGAGGCCGGCGGCACGCTCGGCCGCGATCGGCGGCAGGTGCGCGCGATCGTGGTGATCCGACCCGAAGGCGCCGATCCGGAAGCGCTCGTGGCGAATCCCCGCCGCCGCGAGCTTGAGCCGCGCCCCCTCGACGACGTTGCCGGTGACCAGCCCGAGCACCGCGTCGCCCTTGAGCTCTAGCAACTCGAGCAGGACCTCGACCCCGGGATACACCACCGTCTCGCGTCCGCCGCCGGCCAGCTCCGCTTCGAGCAGCGTCACGTAGCGCCGGCAGACCGCAGCGATCCGCGCCTCGTCGTGCTGGTCGGGATGGTTCGCGACGCCAAGCAACTCGCGCACGATCTGGGGATCGGTCTTGCCGTCAAACCGCACGGTGTTGGGCGGGGCTTCCGCCCCCAGCTCGGCGAGGATCGCCGCGTGGATGGCGCGGCGCCCAGCCCCCCGACTGTGCAGCAGCGTGCCGTCGATGTCGAACAGGACGAGCTTCTTCATGGCCCCCGGAAGATAGTCCCGGCCTGGAGCGCGGAGGAGTCCAGGTCGCGGGTCCGACCGGCCGCGCGGCACCGAGCGCGCGATCCAGCACCCGCAGCAGCTCCGCCGGCTCCTATCAGCTCGTCGGCGCGGCGGGCGGCCAGTACAACGAAGCGCTCGTCGGTCTCAGCAACCGGCTCCAGCTCGGGTCGGCGTGGAACGTCAGCAGGCTCTTCGAGCGCCGCACCGGCGTCAGCGGGGCGGCTGAAACCGATCCGGTGCGCGCGTTGCCGTTCCTCGAGACCGAAGACGACTACTGGTCGCTCGGCGTCGGCGTCGAGCTGCTGCCCGCCGCGACCCCGTACCGGATGAGTGCCCGGGGCGAAATGCGCGACGGGACCGCGCTCGCGAGCCGGCTGTTCACCCTGGCCGGGGATGTGGCCGTCAACCGGTCGCTGGCCCTGCTGTCGCGCCAGGAACTGATGCGCACCGAGCGCGACACGCCGCTGGGCACGGACGTGAGCCGCCCCAGGGCGGACACGGCTTCTTCGTCACGCTGAGTGCCCGGGTCACCGAAGGATTGCTGCCGAGCGTGGCCGACTTCTGGCGCGCGCGCTTCGGCAACTAGCGCGCCGGGGCGTCGGCGAGGCCCGGGATGGCGGCGGTCCCCCGAGCGAGGCGCACGGCGCGCTCGATCGCCAGCGCCGCGGCCTCCTGGGCCAGGGCTTCCACCACCAGCGGGGTCGGCCCGGCCCGCGCGCCTGTCGAGACTGCGAACACGACGTCGCCGTCCACGGCCGTGCCGACGGGGCGGATGCGTGAGGTGAGCGCGTCACCCGCCGCGCGGGCCACCTCGCCCAGCGCGAGCCGGTCGAGCTCGGCGTTGGTGGCGACCACGACGAGCGTCGTGTTGCCGAACCGGGTCGGCGGCGGCTCGCCGCGGAGCAGCCGGGCGTGCGCGTTCGCAAACCCCGAGGCCACGCGCGCCCCCGCCAGCACCTCCCCACGGACGTCCACCACGTCGCCGAAGGCATTCACCACCGCGAGCGCGCCCACCACGATCGCGCCTCGCGCGAGCGCCCACGTCCCCACGCCGCCCTTCATGGCGTGCGCCGGTCCCAGCATCTTGCCCACCGTGGCCCCCGTCCCAACGCCGACCGACCCTTCGGCCACGTCGGTCCCGGCGGCGTTGCACGCCGCGTAGCCGGCGTCCGGACCGGGCCAGCGGTCACTGCGACCGATCGGTCCCAGATCGAAGACGACGGCCGACGGGACGATCGGCACGACGCCCACCCCGACGGGGAATCCGCGGCCCCGCTCGCGCAGCCACCGCATCACGCCGTCGGCCGCGCCCAGGCCGAACGCCGAGCCGCCGGTGAGCAGGATCGCGTCAATGCGGGGAACCAGATGGCGCGGGGAGAGGACATCGAATTCGCGGGTGCCGGTGGCGCGGCCGCGCACGTGACCGCCGGCGCGCATGCCATCGGGCGGCGCGAGAATCACCGTGCAGCCGGTGCCGGCCCCGGCGTCGGTCCAGTGCCCGACCGTCAGGCCGGCGACGTCGGTGAGCTGCGGATGGGTGGACGTCGGGTCAGCCGGGCGTGGCGTTGGTTGACGGGTCGCCGTGCTTGGCGGTGCACGCGCGGCAGCGCGTGACGCCCTTCATCGTGCAAATGACGCAGATGAACGTCCCGCAGTCATCGCACGGGTAGCCCTCGGAGGCTCGCTCCTCGTTCCCGCAGGCCCGGCAGACCATCGCGTCGCGTTCGAGCGGCACCGTCCCTCCTCTTCCAATCTCGAGAATGCCGACGGCCGCAGGCACCGGCCGGCCGCGGCGGACCTCTGATCTTAGCGCCCCTGGGTCCGCCGCGCTCGCGGACCGGGCTCAGCCCGCCCGCGGCACGAGCACCGAGAGTCCGCCCGGCAGCAGTTCCGCGGTAAACGGCGTTTCGCCGATCACGTCGCCGTCGAGCTGCACCGGCTGCGGCGGATCCATCTCGACCTGGACGACGCGGCCCCGGGCGAGACGAATGCCCGAGTGCGTGTCGCCGGCGCCGCCGATCAGGTGGATGGCCACGCCGACGCTTTCCAGAAACCCCTCGGCGCTCAGGATCAGCACGTCGAACACCCCGTCGTCGAGCGCGACCCCGGGTCCGAACTTGAGCAGCGGCGGGACGAACTCCCCACAGTTGGCGACCATCGCCGTCGCCGCCTCGCCCTCGAGCACCGCGCCGTCCACGGTGATGCGGTACGGTACGTTGCGCACGTGGCTGATCTTCCCCCACCCTTGGGCCACATATGCCGCGAACTTCCAGCGCCGTTTGGCCTCCGTCGTAGTGGACGCCATCCACTCCGCGTCGAACCCGGCCCCGCTCACGACGGCGAAGAAGTGGGTGCCGTCCGCCCGAGCGACGCTGCCGAGGTCGATCGCCCGCGGCACGCCGCGCGCGATGACCAGCGCCGCTTTGGCCGGGTCGCGCGGGACCCGGAGGTTGCCGGCCAGCAGATTGCCCGTGCCGCCGGGGATGAGCGCGAGCGGCACGTCGTGCCCCTGCAGGCCCTTCACCGCCTGCATCGTGGTCCCGTCGCCCGCATAGACCGCGACCACGTCCGCCCCGTCCCGTACTCCCGCCGCCGCCAGTTCCGCGGCGTGCCCGGGCCGGGTGGTGCCCACGACGTCCACGTCCCAGCCTTCGCGCCCGAGCACCGTCGAGACCGTCCGCACGACGGCCGGATCGGTGCGCGCCGCGGCGGGGTTCGTGATCAGCAACACGCGGCCCATCAGAACCGGCGCTCCCACAGGACGTCGAGACCGAGCTGCAGCTGCGTGCCGAGCCCCGCCGCGCCCGAGACGCTGCAGGTCCGCACGGGGTCGGCACTGGCCACCACGCTCCAGTGCCGCGTGATCTGAAACTCCAGCGAGCCTCCCAGATTCTGGAGCGTGAACGACTGCCGGCGACAGATCCAGGGATTGAGCGTGACGAACCAGCGGTCGCCGATCTGGCGGCCGACGGCGATCTCGGTCGCCTCCACCCCGCGGGCGCCAAACTGCGGACGCACGATCAGAAAGTCCAGCGGGACGCCGAGGTCGTCCAGCAGCTGCGAGCCGAGGGAACCCGTGATCTGCCCGGTGAGCGTCGTGATGCTCTGCTGCAGGCCATACCGGCCCACGTCGCCCGACGTCGCTTGGGCGTTGGGAGCACCGAGCACGAGATAGGAGATGATCTCCGCCTCGGCGAGGGGCGGCTGGACGTCGGTCGAGAGCGTGAGCTCGGGCGCGAGAATCGTCCCGCCCACGTGCACGAACACGATGACGTACTCGCCGCGCTGCCCGCGCAGCTGGTGCCGGGCGTCGATGTCGAGCGCCGCATTGAGGTCGGGCGTGCCGAAATAGCGGACTTCACCGCGCGTCACCGTGAAGGCTTTCCGGATCGTGGGGCCGAGGTACAGCTCGTACGTGCCGCGCGGGGTCTGGAGCGTGCCGTCGAGCCGGTACTGATCGCGCACCTTCTGCGCGGTCACCTGACCCGTGAGGAAGATGTCCGCCTCGCTCGAGCGCAGGCGAACGTCGTTCCCCATGGTCAGCACCAGGTTCTCGATCCGGAGGCTGTCGAGAAACCGGTTCTCGAAGTCCGGCCCGAGGTCCCCGCGCCGGATCGCTTCGGCGGCGGCGGAATCGAGTCCCAGCACCGTGTCGCTGAGATTGATGATCTCCTTCTCCACGATGTCGGCGAAATGCACGACGCCCCGCGGAAGCGTGCCGGTGCCTGTGAGCACGGCGTTGAACACCGGCCCCTGCAACTGCACCTGCCCCGAGGTCGTGAGCGTGAGGAATCCCGGGACGTCCATCGCGCGGAAGTCCTCGGCCCGGATGCCGAGAGCGAGGAGCGGGCGCGTCAACTCCTCGAGCCGCACGAAGCCCGTCACCCACATCGTGCCCTGGCCGCTGGTCACGCTGAGGGTGTCCACACGGATCGTGTCGCCGCGCAGGCTGAGTCGGCCGTTCAGCGCCTGATGCCGCACCCCGAGGGAGGGCAGCGTCGCCGCGCCGTCGCGGATCTCGATGGACCCCGCCAGCGCCGGGCGCTCCCACGTGCCGGTGATGCCGAGGTCGGCCCACATGCGGCCTTCGGTCTGCCGCACGAGCGGCGTCACGGCACTCAGGAGGCTCAGGTCGACGCCGTCCGCGCGCGCGCGCACCGTGAGCGGGCCGGGTAGCCGGCGCCGTTCCACGCCGCGAAAGCCGAGGTCGAGCGGGAGGTCCACGTCGACCGTGACGATGCGCGTCCCGGCGCGCCACGTGGTGAGGGTGGCGGTCAGGTGCCGGTCGCGATACGTCACCTCACCATCCATGAGCGGCGCCCGGTATTCGCTGAACCGCGCCTCGCGCAGCGAAAACGACCCCTCGAACGCGGGATTCCGCGCGGTGCCGCCGAG
>JAOTWJ010000157.1 GCA_029862925.1 Gemmatimonadota bacterium | reverse complement strand
GGGCCTGGTGCTTGCGGCGCTGCTCGAGGAGCTGCTGTTCCGCGGCGTGCCCCTGGCCCGGCTCGCCGAGACGGCGGGGCCGGCGGCGGCGAGCGTGGCGCTCTCGGCGGCGTTCGTGACGTCGCACCTGAGTAACCCGGCGGTGTCTGCGCTCGGGCTCGCCAACATCGGGCTGGCGTCGTTGGTGCTCTGCGCCGCGTTCTTCTCGCCGGGCGGGCTGCCGGCCGCCTTTGGGCTGCACGTCGGCTGGAACGCGGGCCTGGCGCTCGCGGCCGACGCGCCGGTGAGCGGGCTCCGATTGGGGTTGCCGGTGGTGGAGTTCCTTCCCGGCCCGCGCCCGTGGCTCACCGGTGGCGCGTTCGGGCCGGAGGGAGGCGCGGCGGCGACCGTCGTGCTCCTGGGCGCCCTCGCTTGGTGGGCGGGGCGCCAGCGTGGGAGGGAGGTGGCGGCGTGAAGCAGATCGCGGTGATCGGTGCGGGCACGATGGGGAACGGCATCGCGCACGTGTTCGCGCAACACGGCGCGGGCGTCGCGCTGATCGACGTGGACGAGCGACAGCTCGAGCGCGCGCTCCAGACGGTCCGCGGGAACATGGACCGCCAGATCAAGAAGCAGACGCTGACGGAAGCGGACCGCGACGCGGCCCTCGCCCGCATCCGGCCGACGACCGCGCTCGACGCGGTGGACGGCGCGGAGTTGGTGGTCGAGGCGGCCAGCGAGGACGCGGCCGTCAAGTTCGACCTCTTCCACCGGCTGGACGAGGCCGCGTCGGCCAGCGCGTTACTCGCGTCCAACACATCGTCGATCTCCATCACGGAGATTGCCGCCCAGACCCGGCGGCCGGACAAGGTGATCGGGATGCACTTCATGAATCCGGTCCCGGTCATACAGCTGGTCGAGGTGATTCGCGGGCTCGCCACGTCCGACGCGACGACGACCCGCGTGATGGAGACCGCGCGGGCCCTGGGCAAGACGCCCGTCGAGGTGAACGACTATCCTGGGTTCGTCTCCAACCGGGTGCTCATGCCCATGATCAACGAGGCCGTCTACTGCGTCATGGAGGGCGTGGCGCAGCCGGAGGCGGTGGACACGGTCATGAAGCTGGGGATGAACCACCCGCTCGGTCCGCTCGCCCTCGCGGACCTGATCGGGCTCGATGTTTGCCTCGCTATTCTCGAGGTCTTGCACCGCGGGCTCGGCGACGACAAGTATCGCCCCTGCCCGTTGCTGCGGAAAATGGTGGCCGCCGGCCGGTTGGGCCGGAAGCGCGGCCGTGGCTTTTACGACTACACCAAGTGAGCGACCTGTGGGCACCAAGCGGAAAGTGAAGACCAAGGGCACCGCGTCCGAGAGCCGGAACCCCGTGGCCGCCGCCGCCCCGAACACCAGGCGCAGCGTCGCGCCGGCCAGCGATCCGCATTCGGCCGACGTGTTCGAGCAGCTGGCGGTCCACCGGCACGAGCAGGTCAGCTATTGGTACGACCCCGTCTCCAAGTACCGCGGGATCATCGCGATTCACAATACGTCGCTCGGGCCGGCGCTCGGGGGCACGCGCTTCTGGAACTACGTGAGCGATGCCGAGGCGCTGAACGACGTGATCCGGCTGTCCCGCGGCATGACCTACAAGGCGGCCGTGGCCGGCCTCAACCTCGGCGGTGGCAAGGCCGTGATCATCGGCGACCCCTCCATCAACCACCGCGAAGCGTTGTTTCGGTCGCACGGCCGGCACGTCGAGTCGTTCGCGGGCCGCTACATCACCGCCGAGGACGTGGGGACGAGCCCCGGCGACATGGCGTTCGTGCACAAGGAGACGAAGCACGTGGTGGGGCTCCAGGGCCGGTCCGGCGACCCGTCGCCGGTGACGGCCTGGGGCACGTTCCGGGGCACCCAGGCCTGCGCGCAGTTCCTCTGGGGGCAGGACGACCTCGCCGGCAAGACGATGGCGGTGCAGGGCGTCGGCCACGTCGGCTACTACCTGTGCAAGCTGTTCCACGAGGCAGGGGCGAAGCTGATCGTGAGCGATGTGAACGCCGATCGGGTGCAGCGGGCGGTGACGGAATTCGGTGCCCGAGCCGTGCCGGTGGACGCCATCTACGGCGTCAAGGCGGACGTCTTCGCCCCGTGTGCCCTGGGCGCCGTCGTCAACGACGACACCATCAAGGCGTTGCGCGTGGCGATCGTCTGCGGGGCGGCCAACAATCAGCTCGCGGCGGAACGGCACGGTGACCTGCTCGAAAAGCGCGGGATCGTGTACGCGCCCGACTACGTGGCCAATGCCGGCGGGCTGATCAACGTGAACGCGGAGATCGAAGGCTGGACGCTGCAGAAGTCGCACGACAAGGCCGGGGAGATCTTCCATACCGTGCTGCGCGTGCTGGAAATCGCCAAGGAACAGGGCATCCCGTCGTACCTGGCGGCGGACCGGCTGGCGGAGGAACGGGTCGCCGCAGCCGAGAAGCGCCGGGCGCTCCCGCACCGGATCTGAGGGCCATGACGACGCGACGGAGGCCGCTGGAGGAGGGCGATCCGCAGATCCACGCGCTGATTCAGCGCGAGGTGCTGCGGCAGGAGGAGGGCCTCGAGCTCATCGCGAGCGAGAATTTCGCCTCGCGGGCGGTGCTCGAGGCCGTCGGCAGCGAACTGACGAACAAATACGCCGAGGGATATCCGGGCAGACGCTACTACGGCGGCTGCGAAGTGGTGGACGAGGTCGAACGGCTGGCCATCGGGCGGGCCCGGGCGCTGTTCCGGGCCGAGCACGCCAACGTGCAGCCGCACGCCGGCGCCCAGGCCAACCTGGCGGCGTACTTCGCCGTGCTCAAGCCCGGGGACCGGCTGCTGGGCATGACGCTCTCGCATGGGGGGCACCTCACCCACGGTTCGCCCGTCAATCTGAGCGGGCAGTTGTTCGAGGTCGCCCAGTACGGCGTGAACGAGACGAGCGGTCTGCTGGACATGGACCGGGTGCGCGAGCAGGCGCGCGCGTTCCGGCCCCAGCTCATCGTGGCCGGGGCGAGCGCGTATCCACGGGTGATCGACTTCGCCGCGTTCGGCGCCATCGCCCGCGAGGTCGGCGCCGTGCTGCTCGTGGACATGGCGCATTACGCGGGACTCATCGCGGGTGGCGTGTACCCCTCGCCCGTGCCGCACGCCGACATCGTCACCAGCACGACCCACAAGACGCTCCGCGGCCCGCGCGGCGGATTCATCCTGTGCCGCGAAGGATGGGGCAAGCCGATCGACAAGATGGTGTTCCCCGGCACGCAAGGCGGCCCTCTGGAACACGTGATCGCGGCGAAGGCGGTGGCCTTCGGCGAGGCGCAGCGGCCGGAGTTCCGCGCGTATGCGGCCCGGGTGGTCCGCAACGCCGTCGCCCTCGGCGAGGGCCTGGCCGAGCGTGGCTTCGTGCTGGTGTCCGGGGGGACCGACAGCCATCTGCTGCTCGTGGATCTGCGCAGCAAGCGGGTGACCGGCAAGGCGGCGCAGGCGGTGCTCGACGACGTCGGCATCCACGTCAACAAGAACACGATTCCGGGCGATCCGGAGTCGCCGTTCGTGACGAGCGGGATGCGTCTCGGGAGCGCGGCGCTCACCACCCGCGGCATGGGTCCGGCGGAGATGCGCCGGATCGCGGAGCTGATCGACGTGGTGCTGGGCGCGGCGGACGACGCCGCGGTGCGGCGGCGGGTCCAGCGGGACGTACGGGAGCTGGCGGCGGCGTTCCCCCTCGCCGGTGTGGCCGCGAGCGCCCTCAAATAACCCGACTCTTGCTCGGGGACGAAGCGACCCGCACCTTAGATACTGTGCACGAACTCGAACTCGCGGACGACCTCTTCGAGCGGCTGTCCGCCACGCACGACCGGTATCATCCGCAGGCCTATGCCTTCGTCCTGGCGGCGCTCGAGTATTCCCAACTGCGCCGTCCGGCCCGGGGGCACATCGGGGGCGGCGAGCTGGCGTGGGCCTGCCGCGATCTGGCCCGCGACCAGTTCGGGCTCACGGCGGCGACCGTCCTCTCCCACTGGGGCGTGCACTCCACCCGCGACCTCGGCCGCATCGTCTATCAGTTGATCGATGCCGGTCTGTTGATCAGCCAGCCGCAAGACCGGATCGAGGACTTCGACGGCGTCTTCGAATTCACGGAGGCGTTCGAGCGCGAGTACCCGTGGTCCGGCGTGCACCGGAATGGCGGCAAAGGATAGCCGTCGCGGGGTTGGAAAGGGGGCGACCATGGACGTCCAGGAGTGGCCGGCGTGCCGCAAATGCGAGCGGGGGGTGCTGGTGCCGCTGTCGGACTACGGGCGGGACGGGGCACCGATCACCTACAAGGCCTGGGTGTGTACCAGCCCCGACTGCGGCTTCAACCTGCGGATTGACAACGGCGAAATCTCCCTCGGCCGGGCCATCGGCCAGAGCTTCAAGTAATCCCGCGACGCCCCGTGGACGGCTCGCGGTCCGCGTGGGCGACCGCGAGTGACCCCTCCCGTGCGTGAACCCCCGGTCATTCCCGTCCTGACCGCCGCCGAAGCCGCGGCGTGGGACGCGCGCGCGCGCGCGGCGGCCGCCATTCCGAGCCGGGTCTTGATGGAGTCGGCCGGACGCGCGGCGGCGCTCGTCATCGCGCGGGCGTTTGGGCCCGCCATCCATCGCGGGGTGCTCGTGGTGGCCGGCCCAGGCAACAACGGCGGGGACGGCTGGGTGGTGGCGCGCGCGCTGCATGCGACGGGCGTGCAGGTGCGGGGCACCGATCTCCCCAAGGAGCGCTCGCCCGACTGCGAGGCCAACCGCACGCTCGCGCTCGCCGCGGGCGTCGAGTACGTCGAGCCCGGGGCACCCTGGCCGGCCGCCGGGCTCATCGTGGACGCGCTCCTCGGGACGGGGGCGAGCGAGGCACCGCGCGGCCCCATCGCCGAGCTGGCGCGGCGGGTGGCCGATCACGGGCCGCCGGTCGCGGCTATCGACGGGCCCACCGGGCTCGATCTCACCAGCGGGACGGCCCACGGCCCCGTGCGCGCGCAGCTCACGATCACGTTCGGGGGGCTCAGGCGCGGGCATCTGCTCGCGCGCGAGTGGGTGGGACGGGTGGTGGTGGTGGAGATGGGTTTCCCGCCGCCCGATCCGGCGTGGCCCACCCTCGTGACGGACGCCTGGGCCCAGCGCGCGCTGCCGGCGTTCGGGGCCGACATGCACAAGGGCGACCGCGGACGCGTGCTGATCGTCGGGGGGGATGTCGGGATGGCGGGCGCCGCGATGCACGCGGCGCGCACCGCGTTCGCGTGTGGTGCCGGGCTCGTGAAGCTCGCGCTGCCCGAACCCTCCATTCGGGCCGCGCAGGCCAACCTGCCCGATGCCCTCACCGTTGCCACCGCGCTCGCGGCGCCGCTCGAGCCGGCGCTGCTCGAGGCAATCGATTGGGCCGGCGCAATCGTGCTCGGCCCGGGCCTGGGGCGGGGCGAAGCGCGCAGCGCCTTTGCGCGCGCGGTGGTGGAACGCGCCGCCGCCCCGCTGGTGCTCGATGCCGACGCGCTCCAGGTGGCTGGCCTCGCCGCCGTGGGCCGCGCGCCGCGCGTGCTCACGCCACACCCCGGCGAGTTCGCCGCCCAGTTCCCCGCGGTCGCCGTCCTGGCGCGCGGCGACCGGTTTGCGGCTCCGGCCGCCGCGCTGCCGCACTGCCGCGCGGCGGCCGTGTTGTTGAAGGGTGTGCCGACGGTGATCGCCGCCGAGGCCGGCGTGCGCGTCGTCGCCGCCGGCAACCCGGCGCTCGCGACCGGCGGGACGGGCGACCTGCTGGCCGGTACGATCGCCACCTGGCTCGCGCGTGGGCTCTCACCGCTCGATGCGGCGGCCCTGGGGGCGCAGGTAATGGGGCGCGCCGCCGAGCAGTCCGCCGAAGCGCGCGGGGTGCGGGCCACCCGCCCCGAGGACATCGCCGCCGGCTATGCCGGGCTGTGGCAACTGTGGACCGAGCCTGTCACCATCGATCCGCCCATCCTGGTCGCGCTCGACCCCCCGGCCCTCGTCTGATGCGGGCGCTGATAACAACGCTCGGCGTCCTCGCGATAGGCGGCACGCTCGAGGCGCAAACCCGCCTGTGGCGCGAGGACGAGCGGGTCATCATCGCCGACTTCACGGTCGTGCAGGCGCTCGCGGCGTCGGACGCGCTGCTGTTCGTGGCGTCCGCGCACGGCCTTGGCGTGTACGACCACCGGTTCCGCCGCTGGGCGGCACCCGTAACGGCGGCCGAGGGCTACCCGCGCGAGCCCGTGCTGGCCGCGCTCGCCGATCCGGCGGACGATGCCGTCTGGCTGGGGACGGCCACCGGCGCGCTGCGCTACCGGCCCATCTTCCGGCAGTTCGAGAGCGTGCTGGTGCCCGGCGGCGTGCGCGACTTCCTCTACGATCGCGACGACCCGTTCCGCGGTCTCTACCTGCGCACGAGCACCGGCTGGCAGTTCCTCGCCCGCGGCGCGTTTGGGCCCATGCCCGCTCCGCTGCCACCGCCCGAGCGGCGCGTGGCGACGCTGCGCGTCGAGGACGTGCTGGCCCGCGCCCCCGTGGTGGACGCGATGCAGGGGAGCCTCCTGCTCGACGAGCGGCTGCGTCGCTTCCGCTACACGAGCGCGGCGGCGGTGGCGACGACGGAGGAGTACTTCCTCGGCACCAACGGGCTTGGCGTGGTTCACGTGGATCCGCTCGTGGCGCAGTTCGAGACCTTGCCGTTCGGCCTGCT
>JAOTWJ010000156.1 GCA_029862925.1 Gemmatimonadota bacterium | reverse complement strand
ATTGAGCTGCCACATGAGCAGCACATCAATCCGTACGTGGACCGCGAGATCGACTTCCGCTATTTCTTCGTGCGCAAGACGATGTTCGTGAAGTACTCGAGCGCGTTCGTGGTCTTCCCCGGCGGCTTCGGAACGCTGGACGAGCTGTTCGAAGCGCTCACGCTGATGCAGACGAACCGGATCGACGATTTCCGCGTTGTCCTGATGTCCCGCGCGTACTGGGGTGGGTTGCTCGATTGGCTGCGGGAGCGCGTCGCGGCGGAGGGGAAAATCGACGCCATTGACCTCGACCTGCTGTACGCCACCGATGATCCCGCGGATGCCGTTCGCGCCATCGTCGAAGCCGAAGTCGTCGCCGGCCGCCGGCCACCGCCGGCGCGGCCGTAATCGCCAGGAGAGAAGGACCACCCATGGGGAAGCCGGAGAGTTCGTACCTCGCGGGACCGCGAATCGACCCGAAGCCCATCACGGGCCGGGAAACGGCCGCCGACCTCATCGAGAACGCTTTTCTCGCCTACAACGCCGCGCGGCTGCGCGAGGGGTGTCGGCTCTTCTCGGAGAAGATGTTGGGGGACGGCGGGACCGTGGGCATGAGTCTCACCGGGGCGATGACGCCCGCGGGCCTCGGCATGTCCACGCTGATTCCCTTGATCGAAGCGGGGTTCGTGGACTGGATCGTTTCGACCGGGGCAAATCTGTATCACGATGCCCACTTCGCGCTCGGGTACACGATGCACCGGGGGTATCCCAAAGTGGATGACGTGGCGCTGCGGGAAGAGGGGGTCGTGCGCATCTACGACGTCTTCTTCGACTACCGCGTGCTGCTGCGGACCGATCTCTTCTTGCGCGAGGTGTCCGCGCGGTCCGAGTTCCAGCGGCCGATGTCCTCGGCGGAGTACCACCACTTGTTGGGCGGCTACGTGCGGGAGCGTGAGCACGCGCTCGGGCTGTCGCGCAAGTCGGTGTTGGCGGTGGCGCACGAGTACGCCGTGCCGATCTACACCTCGTCGCCCGGTGATTCCTCGATAGGGATGAACGTCGCAGAGCTCGCGCTCGACGGCAACAAGCTGCGGTTCGACGTCTCCGCGGACGTCAACGAGACCGCGGCGATCGTCCTCGATGCCAAGCGGGGAGGTGGGACCAGCGCGCTGCTCATCGTGGGAGGCGGCAGTCCCAAGAACTTCGTGCTGCAGACGGAGCCCCAGATCCAGGAGGTCCTCGGCATCGACGAGAAGGGGCACGACTACTACCTCCAGATCACCGACGCGCGGATGGACACGGGTGGGTTGTCCGGGGCCACGCCGGCCGAAGCGGTCAGCTGGGGCAAGGTGGATCCGGCGCGCTTGCCCGACGCCGTCGTGATGTACCTGGACTCAACGGTGGGATTGCCGCTGCTGACGGCCTACGCGCTGGCCAAGGTGCCGCGGCGCCCGCCCAAGCGGCTCTACGACCGGCGGCAGGTGCTCATGGAGCGCCTCGACGCCGCGTACCGGCAGGCGCGCGCCTTCCGTGACGAGCGCGCCCACGCGTCGACCTTGCCCGGCGTGGAATAACCGCGCATGGCAGGGGGGGTGGGGGTCAGCCGCCGGTACGCCGTGTACGCGGTGGTGCTGCTCGCGCTCATCAATGTCATCAACTACCTCGATCGGAACATCATCTTCGTCCTCTTTGAGCCGATCAAAGCGGACCTCGATCTGTCGGATGCCCAGCTCGGCTGGCTGGGGTCCGCTTACGTGGTCGTCTATGCGCTGGCGGCCATCCCGCTCGGGATCCTCAGCGACCTGCGGTCCCGGCGCGCGGTCATCGGGGCCGGCGTCACCCTCTGGAGCGCGTTCACGGCGCTGGGCGGCTTGGCTCGCAACTTCTGGCAACTGTTCTTCTGTCGCTCTATGGTGGGGGTGGGGGAAGCCTCCTACTCGCCGGCGGCGCAGTCCATGATTGCCGATTACTTCCCGGGGAAGGGGCGTGCGCTGGCGCTGGGCATCTTCTGGGGCGGCATCGCGCTCGGAGGGGTCGCTGGCATCTGGCTCGGCGGCGAATTGGAGCACTTGTACGGCTGGCGCGCCGCGTTCCTGGCGGTCGGGATCCCCGGGTTCGTGCTGGCGATGCTCGCCACGCAGTTGAAGGACCCGGCGCGTGACCAGGCCGACATTCCCCTCCTCGAGCACGTCCGCCGGTTCGAGCTGACGGTCTGGCGCGTTGCCCGCGCGGTATGGCCGCTCTGGACGTTCACGGCCCTTGGCGCCCTCGTGGCGTACGCCATCGATCGCGCGGCGTGGGGCTCCCCCGACCTCGACGTCGCGGTCATCACCGGCTTTGCCGGCCTCGGGTTCGCGGTGCAGGTGGCGGTCGTGATTCGGTCGGCGATTCTCCATCGGCAGCAGCCGCGCGCCCATCATCCGCGGGTCGAGGAGTTTCTGGTGGCTGCGCGGGCCGTGCTGCGCACCCCCACCCTGATCTGGCTCTTTCTCGGCGGGGCCCTGATCGCGTTCTCGATGAACGGCTTGGTCGCGTGGTCGCCCTCGTACATGCAGCGGGAGTTGCACCTCACGCCGCAGATTGCCGGGCGCACCATCGGTCTGTGGGGTCTGGCCGCCGGGTTGCTGGGCACGGTGTTTGGTGGGAAGCTCGGCGATCACCTGAGCGAACGCTTCAGCAGTGGGCGCATCGTCGCGGGCTCACTGGGGTTCCTGGTAGGGGCGCCGCTCGCCATCTGGTTGCTGACGGTCACCGACCTCGATCTGTTCATCCCGATCTTCTTCACCACGCTCTTCTTCTTCACGTGGTACCACGGCCCGATGACGGCGGCGATCTTCGACGTCGTGCCGCCGCAGGTGGGCGCCTCGGTTATCGGGACCTACGTGTTCTTCTCCCACATCGCTGGGGACGCGATCGCCTACCCGCTCGTCGGGTTCCTGTCGGATCGCTTCGGGCTTCGGCTCGCGATGATGCTGCTGCCGGCCGCGGCCTTCGTGGGCGGGCTGGTCGTCCTGCTGGCCGCGCGGACCACCGCGAAGGACCGGGAACGCGCGCGCCGCGCGACTGGCCCGTTCCGGATTCCCGATATTGCCCGCGAGCTCTAGGGCCGGTTCACGGGCCCGCGTGGACCTCAGCGCGGAACGCGCCGCTCCGCTCGGCTTCCGCCAGGTAGTCAGCGAGCTCCTGTGCTTTCCGCGCGGCATTCCAGCCCAGCTCGTGCCCGACGAGATCCACCAAGCCCGCCGCCTCGCCCGCCGCGTGCCCCCGCACCTCGTAGAACACATGGGTCCGGCGCAGGAGCAGGTCGCACAGGGTCATGGCCATCTCCCGACGGATGCCGTGGAGCAGTTCGGCGCGGATCGCGTTCGTGCCGGCGGCGATCGGGGCTGCTAACCGGGGATCCTCCCGCACGAGTCGGCCGATCGCGGGGGCTTCCGCGCCGTACACGCGGGCCAGCCGCGCGGCGAGCGCGGGTGCCAGCCCGTCGTGCTCCAACTCGGCCGCGGCCGACATCGGGTCGCGCATCTCACCACCGGGGAGCGGCTCGGTGGCGGTCGGGGCGCGTGGAGGAATAGGCCGACCGTCCAGTGCGTGGAGTGCCGCCGCGGCGCGGTCGATCGCCTCGGCGGCCATCACGCGGTAGGTCGTGAGCTTCCCCCCCACGACTGAGAGCAGTCCGGGCGCGTCGAGAATGCGGTGCTCCCGGGAAACCGCGGCCGGATCCCGCGCACCGGGAGACCGGAGCAGGGGGCGGAGGCCGGCCCATGTGGCGATGATGTCATCGGGGCGCAGGCGGGCGTCCGGCAGCACCGCGTTGGCGGACCGCAGCAGGTACACGACGTCGTCCCCGTCGGCCCGGACCGCGTCGGGATCGCCGGCATAGTCGGTATCGGTCGTGCCGATGTACACCAGGTCGTCCCAGGGGAGGATGAACAGGACCCGCCCGTCGACCGGGGACAGGAGCGTGAGGGCCTCGGTCGTGCCGAGCCGAGCCCGCGGGACCACGACGTGCACACCTTTCGTGGGGCGCAGCACCTGGAGGCCGTCGCCACGCAGTCGATCCGACCACGGCCCGGTCGCGTTGACGGTGACCAGCGCCCGCACGCCGATCCGGGCGCCGGTGAACCGGTCGACGACGCGCGCCCCGCGGACCCGTCCGTCGGCGGTCTCGAAGCTCTCGACCGCGGCGTAGTTGGCCACGAGGGCCCCGTGGCGGTGCGCCGCCCGGACCGTGGCCAACGTGAGTCGCGCATCATCGCACTGGGCGTCATAGTAGCGGGCCCCGCCGCGCAGGTCCCTGCTGCGGAGGCCCGGCTCGGCGCGCAGCATGGCCCGCTTGCTGAGCCACCGATGGGCTCGCACATTCCTGAGCAGCGCGAGTCCGTCGTAGATCCACAGGCCGGCGGCCAGCTTCCAAGGCGGGACGCGGCCCCCGGCGAAGAGCGGGAACAGGAACGAGCGCGGCCAGACGAGGTGGGGGGCGATCCGCAACAGCGTGCGGCGCTCCCGGCTGGCCTCGAAGACGAGCCGGAACGCTCCGTGCTCGAGGTAGCGCAGGCCGCCGTGCACGAGGCGCGACGAGCGGCTGCTCGTCCCGGCGCCAAAGTCGGCGCGGTCGACCAGGGCGGTGCGGAAGCCGCGCATCGCGGCCTCGCGGGCGATGCCGGCCCCGGTGATGCCGCCGCCCACGATGAGGATGTCCACGGGGCCGTCGCTCATCGCCGCGAGCGCCGCGGTACGGCTTTCGGCGGAAAAGGAGGCGTCCACGCCGTTATTCTCGGGGAAACCGAGGGACCGGGGGCAGCCGCCCAGCGCGTGGTTCACCTGGCATGCCGGGATCTTCGGTCCGGGCATGCGGGTGCTCGACCTGGCGTGTGGGTCGGGGCGCCATGCGCTGCCGGCGGCCGAGCGCGGGGCCGAGGTGGTGGCCGTCGATGCCGACGGCGAGGTGCTGGCGCTGCTCGAGCGGGAAGCGGAGCGGCGGCGGCTGGCAGTCAAGTGCCTGCACATGGACCTCCGCACGAGCAAAATCGAGCCGGCGGCGTTCGACGCGGTCCTGATGTTCAATTATCTGGACCGCACCCGTTTTCCAGATTTCCTCGCGGCCGTCCGCCCCGGCGGGTACCTGCTCGCCGAAGCGTTCCTCGTCTCCCAGCGGGAACATGGCTGGGGTCCCGATTCGGACGATCACCTGCTTCAGCCCGGCGAGTTGCTGCACCTGGTCGAGCCTTTCGAGATCTTTCTCGAGCGCGAGGTCATTGAAGTCCTGGACGGCCGCCCTGCGGCCATCGCCAGCGTGGTCGCCATCAACACCGCAAAATGATGCGCGCTGCGTGAGCGCCGCGCTACCACGCCTCCCGACGCGCGGCTAGCTTTCCGCCATGTCTCCCGTGCCCGACGGGCGTCGCGTCGCCATCATCGGTGGCTGCCGTACGCCCTTCTGCAAGGCGGGCACCGCGCTCAAGCAGCTGAACGCGGTTGACCTGGCCCGCCATACCGTCGTCGAGCTGCTGCACCGCCTCGAGCTCGACGGCACGACCGTCGACGAGATGTACTTCGGGCAGGTCGTCGCCAGTCCCCTGACGCCGAACCTGGCGCGCGAAGTCAGCCTCCTCCCGCAGTTTCCCCGTGACATTCCCGCGGCCGCCGTCAATCGGGCCTGCGCCTCGGCGAACACCGCCATCGCCATGGCAGCCGACCAGATCGCGGCCGGACGCGCGGACACGGCGATCGCCGGGGGAGCCGAGAGCCTCTCGGACGTCCCGATCCTGCACTCGCGTCGGTTCGCCGACCTGCTGATCGCCCTGAGCCGGGCGCGGAGCGTGGGGGAGCGCTTGAAGCTACTCGGCAGGTTCCGCCCGCGCGATCTGGTTCCTGTCACTCCCGCCATCGCCGAGCCGTCGACGGGCGAGACGATGGGCCAGTCGGCGGAGAAGATGGCCAAGATGAACGGCATCAGCCGTGAGGCGCAGGACAGGTGGGCTCTGCGCAGCCATCAACTCGCGCATGCTGGCACGGCCGACGGGCGGCTGCTCGCCGAAATCGCGCCGGTCTTTCCGGCCGATGGCGAACCGATCGATCGGGACAACGGGATCCGGACAGACTCGACGCTGGCGCAGATGGGGAAGCTGCCCCCGGTGTTCGATCGCCGCTACGGCTCGGTCACGGCGGCCAACGCGTCGCCGCTCACGGACGGCGCGTCGGCTGTGCTCCTCATGCACGAGGCGAAGGCCCGCGCCCTCGGGTACGCGCCGCTGGCGTTCATTCGGGCGCATGCGGTGGCGGCGGTGGATCCGGGGTGGCAGCTGCTGATGGGGCCGGCGCTCGCGGTCCCCATGGCGCTGGAACGCGCCGGGATCGCCTTCAGCGACTTGGGCCTGATCGAGATGCACGAGGCGTTCGCCGCGCAGGTGCTGTCCAACATCGAAGCGTTCGAATCCAAGGCGTGGGCCGCCGAGCACCTCGGACGATCGGCGCCGATCGGCGCCGTGAACCGGGACATCGTGAACGTGATGGGAGGCTCGATCGCGATTGGGCACCCCTTTGGCGCAACCGGCGGCCGGGTGACGCTCACCCTGGTGCACGAGATGCAGCGGCGCGACGTCCAGTTCGGCCTGATCTCGGTCTGCGCCCAGGGGGGCATGGGCTTCGCGATGGTGCTGGAGCGAGCATGACAGCCTTTACCACGACGGTCGCGGACGGCATCGCCCGTCTGGTGCTCGATCTGCCGCATGAACCGATCAACAAGATCACCCGCGGGGTGC
>JAOTWJ010000155.1 GCA_029862925.1 Gemmatimonadota bacterium | reverse complement strand
CGCTACCGATCGCCCACGCGCTCGCCGACGAGCTCAAGGCCGGCGGCTACGACCTCGTGTTCTGCGGGAAACTCGCGGTGGACGACTCCAGCCACGGCACCGGCGTTCTGGTGGCCGAGCTCCTCGGGCTGCCGGTCGTCTCCGCGGTGTCGCAGTTGACCGTCGCGGACGGCAAGGGCACGGCGGAGCGTGAGATCGAAGGTGGCGTCGAGGTCGTCGAGTTCACGCTGCCGGCGGTGGTCACGACGGAAAAGGGCCTCAACGAGCCGCGTTACCCGGCGCTCAAGGGCATCATGATGGCCAAGAAGAAGCCGCTCGAGGTGAAGCCGGTGACGCTCGGGCCGGCGGGCCTCGAGGTGGTGAGCCTGGCCTATCCGCCCGAGCGGGCGGCGGGCCGGATCGTCGGTGAGGGCCCCGACGCCGTGCCGGCGTTGCTGGAGGCGCTCCGGACGGAAGCGAAGGTGCTGTGATGGCCAACATCCTCGTGGTGCTGGAACAGCGTGATGGCGCGATCAAGCGGGTCGGCCTGGAAGCACTGGCTGCCGGCCGCGCGTTGGCCGACCAGGCGGGCGGTGACGTGCACGCGATCGTCCTCGGCCCACCGGGCATGAAGACCGACCCCGCCGGCGCGCACGGCGCGGATGTGGTGGTCGTCACGGCCGACGAGGCGGTGCGCCTCTACCAGGGCAGCCGGTACGCCGCCGCGGTGGCGGCGCGCGCCCAGGGCGGCACGTATGCGGCCGTCGTCCTCGGGGCGACGGCGCTCGGCAAGGACCTCGGGCCCCGCATCGCCGCCCGACTCCGGTGCCCGCTGGCCGCCGACGTCACCGCCCTCGACCACGACGGCGGTATCGTGGTCTCGCGGCCGGTGTATTCGGGCAAGGCGGTCTATCGGCTGCGCGTGACGGCGCCGACCTGCGTGATCACGGTCCGGCCCAACAACTTCATGCCGGTCGAGGCGAAACGCGCGGGCACGGTGGAGCCGGCGGGGCTCCCTGCGGCGGATGGCCGCGCGGCGCGCACCGTCACGGTGAAGGAGCCCGAACGCGCCGCCCTCGACGTGGCCGAAGCGTCCATCGTGGTGAGCGGCGGCCGCGGGCTCAAGGAACCCGACCAGTTCAAGCTGCTCGAAGACCTGGCCGCGGCGTTCGGCGGCTCGACCGCCGTGGGCGCGTCGCGCGCCGTCGTGGACGCCGGATGGCGGCCCCATGCGGAACAGGTAGGGCAGACCGGCAAGACGGTGAGTCCCAACCTGTACGTCGCGGTGGGAATCTCCGGCGCGATTCAGCATCTGGCGGGCATGCGGACATCCAAGGTCATCGTGGCGATCAACAAGGACAAGGACGCACCCATCTTCAAGGTCGCCGACTACGGCATCATCGGCGACCTGTTCGAGGTGGTGCCGCGACTGACCACGGAAGTTCGCAAGATCCGGGGGAACTGATGCGAGTCGTGCCCGCCGCCCTCGCGCTCCTCATCGGGCTGGCGAGCGTGCCGCTGGCAGCGGCCCAGGGGCAGGTTCGCCGCGAGCGCCCGACCGCGTTTCCCCTGCAGGTGGTGCCGTTCCTCTCGCTCGGCTTCGGCGGTGGGAAGCGGGCGGTCGAGGCGCCGAGCAGCGGCTGCGTGGGCGCCGACTGTCGCGAGTACTCGTATGGGTCGGGTCCGGAGCTGGGGGTGCAGGTCCAGTTCCCGATCGCGAGCACGGTCGGGCTCGCCGCGACCGGCGCCATCGGCCGGCCATCGCGCGTCGTGTGCACGCAGGGCACGTGCAACTCCCCCGAAAGCGTGACGGCGATCCGCGGCAACGTGCTCCTGCTGTGGCGGCTCAAGGCGCGCGCGCCCGTCTTCTTCGGGATCGGCCCCGCGGTGGTCCGCTTCGATCCGGCGGCGGCCACCGATCAGCCGGCCGTTGTCGAATTCGGCGGGGTCGGTGTGGTGGGCGTCGATTTCGGCATCTCGGGCAACGTCGGCGGGCGCCTCCTGTGGTGGAACTACGTGCTGCAACCGAGCAGTGACGCCATTCCCGCCAATATCGAGGCTTCGGGCCTGGCGTGGGACATGGCGCTCGGGCTCGGCATCCGCGTGGCGCTCGGCTCGTGAGCGCGGTGCGGCCCGCCGACACGCAGCCCCCCCTGCCCGTCGGCGACCTCATTCTCCAATCAACGCCCCAGGAGGAGCACATCCCGATGGACGTGCTCTTCGTGGGCGCGGGTCCGGCGGGCCTGGCCGGCGCCATCGAGCTCGCGCGCCTCGTCCAGCGCGACGCCGCAGCCGGCGGTAGCCTCGGTGCCATCGAGATCGGCGTCCTCGAGAAGGCGACCTCGCTCGGCGAGCACTGCCTGTCGGGTGCGGTCGTGAACCCGCGCGCGCTGCGCGAGCTGTTTCCCGACGTCCCCGTTGGGGAACTGCCGCTGCGGCAGCCAGTCGGCAAGGAGTCGGTGTACTATCTCACCGAGCGCGGCGCGCGCCGGTTGCCGGTACCGCCGACCATGCACAACCGCGGGAACTGCGTTGCCTCCCTCTGCGAAATCGTCCGCTGGCTGGGCGAGCGCGCCGCAGGGCTCGGGATCAACGTGTTCCCGGGCTTCCCGGTGGCGTCGCTGCTCGCCGATGGCGACCGCGTGATCGGGGTGCGAACCGAGCCGTCCGGTCTCGGCCGCAACCGGGAGCCGCTCGGCGGCCATCAGCCGGCGGCCGACCTCACGGCCAAGGTCACCGTGCTCGCCGAGGGCACGCGCGGCCCGCTCGCCATGGCGTGGCGCGAGTCGCAGCGGGTCGCGTCACCGAATCCGCAGATCTTCGCGCTGGGCGTCAAGGAGCTGTGGGAGACCAAGGTCCCGCTCGACCGCGTGATCCATACGCTCGGCTGGCCGCTTCCCGGCGACGCGTTCGGGGGGAGCTGGGCCTATCCACTGGAGCACAACCTCGTGTCGCTCGGGCTGGTGGTGGGGCTGGACTACCGGGACGCGAGCCTCGATGTGCACGATCTGCTCCAGCGCTTGAAGCTGCACCCGCTGTTCCGCCGGTTCCTCGAGGGCGGCGAGTTGATCGAGTGGGGGGCCAAGACGATCCCGGAGGGCGGCTACTGGGCCCTGCCCGAGCGGCTCTCGGGCGACGGCCTCGTGATGGTGGGGGACACGGTCGGGTTCGTGGACGTCCCGTCGCTCAAGGGCATTCACTACGCGATGCAGTCGGGCATCTACGCCGCGCGCGCCATCTTCGAGGCGCTCAAGGCCGGCGACACCTCGGGGACGGCGCTCGCCGTCTACGACCGGACGGTGCGCGACTCGTACGTGGTGCGGGACCTCTACCGGACCCGCAACATGCGGCCGGCGTTCAAGGACGGGTTCCTGCGCGGCGTGCTGCGGGCCGGCCTCGCGACCGTCACCGGGGGTCGCCTGCCGACGGGCCGCATCGCAATGCACGCCGACGCCGAGGTCGCGAAGCGTCCGGGTGACCGCACGCCGGTCACGCCGGACGGCACGCTCACGATCGGCAAGCTCGACGCGGTGTTCAAGGCGGGGAACACCACCCGGGACGACATTCCCTCGCATCTGCTCGCCGCCGGCCAGGTGGACGAGGCCACGGCCCGCCTCTACGAAGGCATGTGTCCGGCGGGTGTGTACGAGTGGGTGGACGGCGCGCTCCGGATCAACGCGCCCAACTGCGTGGACTGCAAGGCGACCGATGTGCTCGGTCCGCGGTGGACACCGCGGGAAGGGGGGAGCGGGCCGGCGTACAAGCGGATGTGACCGGACGGGTCACTCCCAGGGCGGCTCCGCGACGTGCACGGGGTCGTCCAGCAGAATCGCCTCGAGTGCCGTGCCTTCGGTTACGTCGTCCAGGTCCGCCGGCACGATCAGCAGCGCATTCGCCTTCGCCATCGACGTGAGGATCCCCGAGCCCTGCGGGCCGGTGAGCCGTGCCACGAGCGTCCCGTCCTCGTCGGTCACGACCGCGCGCTGGAAGTGCGTGAGCTTGGCCTTGAGCGTGAACGCCTCGCCGGCGGTCACCGGCACGGTGCGGCGAAAGAGCCGGCGATAGCCGAGCAGCCGCCGGATGGCGGGCCGCACGAACAGCTCGAACGTGACCATCGTGCTCACCGGGTTGCCCGGCAGGCCGATCCACGGCATGCCCCCCAGCCGCCCGAATCCCACGGGCGCGCCCGGCCGCATGGCGATCCGCCAGAACCCCAGGGTCCCCTGCATGTTCTCGAGTACGCGGCGCATGTGATCGTGCTCGCCGACGCTGATGCCCGCCGTCGAGATCACGATGTCGGCGCCGAACGCCCGCTGGAGACGGGCCCGGATGTCCGTGGGGTCGTCGCGGGCGATGCCGAGATTCATGGGGGTGCCGCCGGCACGCCGGATGTTCCCGAGCAACGTGTAGGTGTTGGACGAGGCGATCTTGCGGCCCGCGCGGATGGCCGGCACCTCATCGAGATCCGCGATCTCGTCGCCGGAGCCGAGAAAGGCGACCCGCGGTTTCCGGTGGACGTAGACCTCGCCCATGGCGATCGAGGCGAGCACCCCGAGCTGAGCCGGGCCCAGCGGTGATCCGGCGGGCAACACCACGGCGCCCTTCTCGATATCCTCCCCCCGGTAGCGCACGTTGCGGCCGGTGTCGCGCGCGTTGCCGATGCGGACGCGGTCGGGGCCGAGTGGGGTGGTGTCTTCCTGCCGGATCACGCCGTCGGCCCCGGTGGGCAGCGGCGCGCCGGTGAAGATGCGGCTGCATTCCCCCTGCGCGAGCGGGCGCGTAGGGAAGCCGCCGGCGGGGATGCTCTCCACGATGCGAAGCTCGATCCCGGAGGCGCCCGGTGGCACGTCCGCGCTCCGG
This sequence comes from Gemmatimonadota bacterium, assembly GCA_029862925.1. Classification (GTDB taxonomy): domain Bacteria; phylum Gemmatimonadota; class Gemmatimonadetes; order Gemmatimonadales; family GWC2-71-9; genus JAOTWJ01. The sequence continues at coordinate 2,088 of JAOTWJ010000155.1, read as the reverse complement.
ACGGCGTACCCGTCCATGGCGGCGTTGTCCCACGGTGGGAGGTCGAGCGGGCTCCGGGTGTCCTGGGTCAGGACGCGATCGAGTGCCTCCGGCAGGGGAATGCACTCCGGCGGCAGCGGCTGGATCTCGGCGAGAATGGCGCGGGCGGCATCGCCGGGGGTACGCATCCTACGCCTCGACCTCGAACGCCCGGATCCAGGCGAGCGCGGCGAGGCTCGTGAACCAGGCGGTGTCGGTGAAGTTGAACACGGGGAACGGCATCCGCAGGGCCCGGTCGTCGGTGAGCATGGCCACCCACTCGTCAGCCTGCGGCTGGGACGGGTCGTAGAGCGGCGCGGCGTGCTCCGTCATGCGGTGCACTTCGATCTTCGGCAGGCGGGCCCGCTTGAACCCCTCGACGATCACGATCTCGGTGTCGGCGAAATGCGCGCGCACGAGGTCCACGGGATCGGCGGGTTCCTCGCCAACGCGCTCGAACAGCACGCGCTGCCCGGGCGATTCGATCAGGGTCTTGGCGGCCTTCCCCTCGAAATAGTGCCGCCAGGTGTCCTTGCCCTCGCGATCCACGAGGGCGGGATGGTGGCCGTGCTTGATCGTGCCCACCCGCTTGCCGCGGCGGACGAACTCCTGCGCGAGCGCCACCACGAGGGTGGTCTTGCCCGCGTTCTTCTTGCCGATCACCGAGATGATGCGCGTGCAAGCCACAACTCCTCCGCCCGCTCGAGGTCTTCGGCCGTATTCACGTTGAAGAACAGGGTGTCCGGGTCGCCCAGCTCGCGTACCGTCTCGAGCGGTAGGGTGCCGACCCGGACGTCCTCGTGAAACCCGATGGCCCGAAAGTCTTCCTGGTCGAGCCGCCGCCCCATTGGGGCCGCGCACGCCGGGCCGTAGACGCCGCACAGCGGCTCGACCCCACGCCGTCCCCCGCTCTCCGGCAGGAACACGTCGCAATCCGCCGAGCCGTTGACCAGCGCTTCGAGCAGCGCCGTCGGCACGAACGGCATGTCCCACGCGACGACCAGGACGGGTCCCGACCCGGCGGTCACCGCCGTGTAGATGCCGCCGAGGCTGCCGCAGTTGGGACGGGCGTCGGGGATCACCCGGAGGCCCGGCATCCACGCGCCGGCGTCCGGTGCGTTGGCGACGAGCAGTGGCGGCGCGCCCGTGGCCGCCCGCACGGCCTCGACGACGCGCTTGAGGATCGGCTCGCCGCCGACGCGCTCCAGCCCTTTGGGTCGTCCGCCGAACCGGCTCGCCGTGCCGCCGGCCAGGACCGCGCCCCGCACTAGTAGCGCCGCCCGCGTCGCTGCTCGAGCACGATATCGAGCCGCAACAGGATGCTGAACGCCTGCACGAACGTGGTCTCCACCGGTGGGGTGGCAAGGCTCGTGGCGGGACCGGACGGGCGTCGCATCCCGAGCACGTTGTCCCGGAACTCCAGGGCGACCTGATACCCGGCGGCGATGGGGATCATCACGCCCACGCCCACGCCGGCCGTCGGCAGGATACCGCTGCCCCCGGGGTCGTCGAGTATCAGGCGCGGCACCGACGCCCCGCTGGCGTCCACGTACCGACCGGTGACCTCGACGGTGCTCAGAGTTCTGGTGGTGAAGCCGACGTGGACGCGGGCGTAGGGGCTCGCGAAGGCGCGTGGCGCCGCCCGGAAGAACCCGCCCACGAGGAACCCGATGGTGGACGCCGTGCTCGCGCGCCGGGCGAGGTCGGCACACACCTGCCGGTTGGCCGCGGAGTCCACCGGACTCGGATCGACGTAGGCGAGCGTGCACCCGTCGTCCACGCCGAGCCCGTAGAGCAGGATCTCGGCGTGCAACCCCAGATGCGGTGATGGGAAATAGGTGGCCGAGGCCCCGAACGTGATGCCGGGCTCGAGGCGCCGCGTGAGCCGCAGCGAGTCCACGGACGCCACGTCGCTCAGCCGAGTCAGCCGCTGCCGGTTGATCTCCCACAGCTGGCTGCCGGTCGTCACGCCGCCGAACAGGCTCAACAACAGCTGCGGCTCGGAGCGCTGCTGCGCGGCGGCCGGGCCCGGCACGGCCGCGCCGAAGGCGAGGAGGAGGAGCGCACCAC
>JAOTWJ010000001.1 GCA_029862925.1 Gemmatimonadota bacterium | reverse complement strand
ACCGAACTGGAAATAGAAGCTGGGGAGCGGCGACTTCCGGCCGCCCGGTCCGATCACGGCGGACGCGACCGTCTTGTACGGGGTCTTGTCTTTCGAAAAGCGCGTGTCCCGGGCGAGGCGGAAGATCGCGGCGCGCGACTCACACCGCATGCCGGGATCGAGCGCGGCGATCCGCTCGATCATCTCTTCCACGAACAGCCCGAAGGGGACCTTGACGTGCGTTTCGTACTCCGCCTTGTGCGCGTGGTACCACGGCCGCCGGTTGTTCCGGGCGAGGCGCCGGAAGAAGCGGCTGAACTCCGAGCTGAAATAGGCCATGGATGAGTCCTGGGCTCGAGGCTCGCCTGATCCTCAGGAATACACGCGGCGCATCCCGTGTCCAGGGCCCGCCCGGCGTCTTCATGCTGGGTTCATGACGATCTCACCGTCAGCACCCTATTGGGGTGACGTTGGTTGGGTCTGGAGTCTTCGGAAGGAGGCGCCATGCTCTGGATGCTGTCCGGCGCGCTCGCGCTCGTCCTGAGCGCGACCGTCCTGTGGCTGGTGGGGGAGCGGGGCCACATCGCGCTGCCGTCCACCCGTGCGGCCTTCAGGGAACGCCAACGGCACGCCGGCGGGCGCGGGCATGTGCTCACCGCCCTGCACGGCTACGTCTACGGCCGGTGGCCGTTTCAGTACATCAAGTGGGCCATGCGTGTCGTGCCCGCGCTGCCGGGACGGGCCAAGCAGTGGTGGGCGGATCGCTATCACGGGAAAGTGCTCCCCACCGAGTTGGCGCGCGCCATCATCCGCCTCGATCACGATATTTGCCGCACCGACCTCGAGCGCATCGTCCCGTACCCGCTGGCCCGCGACATCGTCCTCACGGCCTCGCCGGACGTCGTGCTGCTCGAGTGCCCGTGCCGCCATGCGCGGCCTCAGCCGTGCCAGCCTACCCAGGTCTGCATGGTCGTGGGCGGCGGGGCCTTCACGCTCGAGCATCACCCGGGTCGCTCCCACCGGGTCACCCAGGACGAAGCGCTGGCGCTGCTCGAGGCCGAGCACGAGCGCGGCCACGTTCACACGGCGTATTTCAAGGACGCCTGCGGCGATCGCTTTTACGCCATCTGCAACTGCTGCAAGTGCTGTTGCGGCGGCCTCGAGGCCATGACGCGGCGCGGAATCCCCATGGTCGCCTCGTCGGGCTACGTCGCCGAAGTGGAGGAAGCGCTCTGTATCGGATGCGGTGATTGCGCCACGGCGTGCCCGTTCGAGGCCGTGACCGTGCCGTACCGGGCGATGGTGACGTGGGAGAAGTGCATGGGCTGCGGGGTGTGCGAAAGCCAGTGCGCGACCGAGGCCATCCGACTCGTGCTCGACGAGCGGAAGGGCCTCCCGCTCGACGTTCGCACGCTCGGCGCGCCCGCGGAGGCGGCGCTGGCCTGATCCAAGCCAGCACCGCCACCGCGAGTGCGCGTGCTAGGTGTCCTCCCAGGAGGCCCCGTTCGCGGCGACGCCGCAGGCCACGCAGACCAGCGCGATGAGCGCCAAGCCGATGCCCAGCATGATGCCCGGCGCCTACCGCTCACCGAGGACCGCGGCCAGCCGGGCCGTCGCGAGCCGTGACACGGAGTACGGCGTGCGGCCGAGCGCGGCGAGGAGGGCGGCCTGTGGTTCGCCGGTGGTGCGCGTGTGTACCCGGTACCAACCGGTGGTGGCGACGAGATACGACACCGTGTGACCCGCCGCCGGGGGGGCGGTCGGAATCTCCAGGTCGGCGTACTCCCCTTGGTCGAGTGTGAGATGCGCACCGTCCGCCGCTTGGAGCCGGGCCGTCACGTCGCGCCCGTTCTGATCCGTGGCGCGTTGCACGCGCAGCGTGTCGACCGTGATGGACGAGGGAGCCGCGTAGTCGATCGCCGCGAAATCCACGAGCCAGAATGCCGGGGCCGACTCGAGCCGCACCCGCAGGGGTCCCCCGGGGATGTCGCCGAGCGCGAGCGGCACGACGTGCCGCTTCACGACCTCAGGTCCGGCTTCCAGCACGTGGGTCTGAGGGCGCCACCCGCGAGTGGTCCAGACTGCGACCGACAGCAACGCTTCACCGTCAATCAGGCCAAACGCCGCCCGGGCCCGGTCCGGATCGGCCGCCAGTGAGTCGTACCATGCGTTGGTGGCGGTGCCGTGCGCCTCGAGGAACTCGCGCCGCAAGTGCGCGGCCCACGGCGAGTTGGTGGCGTCGAGCACCAGGTTGGCCGAACGGGCGTCCGCCGGCCGGGAGAATGTGAGCACCAATCCGTCCCGGATATCGGCGAGGTTGGCCGGGTCTCGACCCGAGAGTGCCGACTCCCAATGCCAACCGTCTCGGGCGGCGAGTGCCGCCCGCGCGTCCCGTCCACGGTCGTCGGTTGCGCTGAGGGGTGAGGCGAGCTGACCCAGGGTGTGGATCCGGCCCGCAGGATCGGGTGCAACCGTCACGGCGGGGTTGTGAGCGACTGCCAGCACCACCAGGCGGTCGACATGGTCGGTCTCACCCTGCTCGGTGGCGATCCGCAGGCGCAGGACCCCGCGGTCCGGCCGCGCGTATTCGAGGTTGTCGACGTCGGTGCGCGTGAGCGGTGGGGCGATGGCCCCGCTGAACGTGCCGGAATCGAGTCGCCACTCCCGCCCGTCCCAGCTGTACACCATGGGGCAGGACCCCAACTGGAAGCCGTCGGCGCCCGATCCGCCGAGGTTCCAGGAACCCCCACTGGAATTCGCCGCGGCCACGAGCGCGATCGTGGCCCCGATGCCGACGACGAGACCAGTGGTCGTGACGGCATCCACGGTGCGGACCTCGACCTTCGCGACCCGGTCGAGCGGTATCCCGGTGCGGAGGCGCGGGTCGGGCCCCGCGAGGTCCACGAGGCTGTCGTTGACGATGGCTGCCTGCTTGAGCTCGAACCGCTGGCCTTCAGCGGTCGTCACGCGCATGGCCGTGCCGGGGCGCCGGGCGAGCAGGTCTTGCGGGGCGGTGCGCGGCGCCCGCCAGGTCATGCAGGCGAGCGGCAGCGCGACCGCGAGGATCGGAATCACGAGGCGCCAGCGGGCGCCGTGCCGAGCGGAACGCATGGGACGCTCCTGAAAGACGTGCACCGGTATGGTGGGGCCGGGCCGTCAAGCCGGAGTCAAGCGGTCGCTGGCGCTCCCGGATTCTTGGGGGCCGGCGCGACCCAGGTCACGGTTGGGGGGGTGCGGGGGCGCTATGCTGGCCCCATGGTCGTCCAAATCACGATCGCCCGGGTGAGCGACCGCTACACGTTCCTCATCAATGGACGTGGCGACGTCGTCTTCGATCCCGTCTGGGGGCTCACGACGTTTGCGAGCCCCGAGGCGGCCCGCGAAGCGGCCGAAGACGTGATCCGGGTGATCGCCGGGGTGCCCACGCTCGGGACGGGCTCGCCCGTGTGGGACGCCTAGCTCACCCTCACTCCCACCACCCCACCTGGGCGATATGCCCGCAGTGGGGGCAATGGGTCATTTCGGGGGTTCCGATCAGTCGAAAGCGCCACTGGCACGTGGGGCACACGGCGTAGTGTTTGCCGAGCTGGTGGAGCGACTCGCGGCGCGGACGCGCTTGATAGCCCACCCGTCGGACGACCGTGAAGTGCATGGGCCGCCGGGGCCGGATCTCGAAGAGCCGGCGAGGGGCGTCGATCTCGCGCTCTCCCATGAGAATGGTCACCCGGTCGGGGATTTCGTCCCGGACCACGGGGTACCAGGCCCCGGCCCGCAGGCTCCGCGAATGGGGTGGTCGGATCGCGGCCCAGATCCGGGCCCATCCGAGCACTTTGGACATCTCGAGCATACCCACCAGTTTGTGCCGGCCCGAGCCCGAGCGGAAGGGGGCAGGTCCATGCCCCCACTGGCGTTACGGCCGGGCTGGGGGTATCTTTGCCGCAAGCGTGAGGTGCGCCCCGGCAGGTGCACCGCCTGAACCAGCGAACGGCATGAGGGACCTGGTCACACGGCCGGTCCTTCGTTGCGTTTGTCCACGCCTAGCCGGCGGAGCGCCGGTAGCCCAACGCGGGGGCGATCAACCGCGGGAGCATGATGGACGTTGGCTAGGACGGGTTCTCCGGACTCCGACGAACATCTGCACAACAGAGGAGTTCGGCAGCATGCGTACCAAGGGAACCGTCAAGTGGTTCAACGACAGCAAGGGCTTTGGCTTCATCAGCCGTGAGGACGGCGAGCCCGACTGCTTCGTCCATCATTCCGCGATTCAGGGCACGGGGTTCAAGTCCCTGCGCGAGGGTGAGCGTGTTGAGTTCGACGTCGTGGCGGGCCAGAAGGGCCCCGCGGCGCAGAACGTCACGGTCGTGAAGTAAGGATCGCTGACACCAGTCCCGATGAGCGGGGTCGCCCCGAGTCTCTCGGTGCGGCCCCGTTCTCTTTCCCCTAGTGGAGACCCAGATGCCTCATGTTGAGCTGCGAGAAGGCGACCGCGTAGACTGGGCCCTCAAGGTGTTCCGGCGCCAAGTCCAGCGCGCCGGGATCCTGAAAGAGGTCCGGCAGCGGCGGCATTACACGAAACCGAGCACGGAGCGGCGCCTCCGCGCGCAGGCAGCCCGCCGCCGCATGCGCAAGGGCGAGAACAAGCGACGCGGCTGAGCCACCCCGCGGCGCTCAGCCCCGGTCGCTGGCGCCGCGTCCGAAATCGAGCAGGTCTGGCGGGTGGTCTTCCGCCTCGAGAAAGCGCAGCAGGTCCGCGCCCGCAATCGCCGTCGTCCTGGCGTTGTCCAGCGGGTGCAGATTGAGGGGGTCGCGCTCGAATAGCGCGCGGTCCAGCACCACCCGCACCCGACAGTCGCGATCGTTCACGACGGCGAACGGGCTCACCGCGCCCGGTATCACTCCCAGGTAGGTCATCAGCCGGTCGGGGCTGCCGAAGGAGAGGCGGCGGGCGCCGAGTTGTCCCGCGAGCGCGGCGAGATCCACGGCGCGATCTTCCAGACAACACACCAGCCACATCGCCCCTTTCTTGTCACGGAGAAAGAGGCTCTTCGTGTGGGTGCCCGGCAGGGCTCCACGGTGCTGTTTGGCCTCGGCCACCGTAAAGACCGGCGGATGGTCGACGGTCCGCACCGGGATTCCCAGCTCGGCAAGCCGGCCGAGCAGATCGTCCGGGTTCACGGCGTGGGGGAGGGCTCGCGGCGGCGCAGCCGGGCGAGGATCACCGTCGCCAGGCCCAGCAGGATCTCGTCCGCGAACGGGAGTACGTCGGGCACGGCCAGATCCACGGCGAACAGCACGGCCGTGAGCAGCAGTAGCCGCGGATACCGCAAACGGTTGGTGTAGCGCCGGACCAGCGCCGTGACAGCTCCGCCCATGGCCGGGTCTCGCTCAGAAGTGCGCGATCTGGAAGTGATCCACCGGATAGTGGGTGATGACCTGCTCGTATTTCGTGTTGAAGATCAGGAAAGGCTCGGTGTAGCCGGACCCCATCTTGACCGGTGCGGGATCCAGGATGCGCATCGCCGTGGCGTGCGGTTCTCCCGTGCTGAGGATGCCGTGGAGGACGCGCATGTGCAGCCCCAGGACCGGCGGCATCGCCGCCATCGTGCCGAGCATGAGCAGGCCATGCGTCTTCATGAGGTTGTGCCAGGTCGTGATCGGGTAGCACTGCATGCCCTTGGGGGTCAGTTTGGCCGCCTGGTAGAACGCGCCCGTTTCCCCCGGGGCCAAGGGGATATTGTTGGTGAACATGTCCAGGTACTTCTTCCCGCACAGGGCCATGGCTTGCGGGATGGTGTACTTCTTTCCGTCCCGCCAGCTGCGCAGCATCGTGTAGACGGTCGCCCAGCAGGTCCGATTCGTCGGCTGGCCGATGACGGGCTTGTACCCGGGCACCCGGTAGTCGATCGAGATCTTGGGTCCGGCGTCGAGGTCGTTGAGCCGCCGCAGTGTCTTGCCGCCGGGATCCACGCGGCCGTCCGGCCACTTGTGCCCCAGCTGTACCTGCTGGAACCGCTTGATGGCCGCGATCGTCTTGGCCCAGGGCAGCCCGTCCACGGCGAGGTGGACGAGCGGACCCCCCTGCGCCGAGGGTACGCCGTTCAGCAGATCCTGCACCGTCATCGCGTCGTCTTTGCGATTCACACCACCGGCACCGACGGATGCCGAGATCGAGCGGGCCATGGCGGCGGGTTCCTTTCCGGGGTTGTGGTGTCCGGCCGGCCGACCGGGCGCAGCAAACCTACGGATCGGGCGGGCGTCCCGTCAAACGGTCGTCGGCGCGGGGAACCGCCCCGAGGGTTCCCGTCGTTCCTCCGTTGTACGCCAGCCGGGAGTGTCGATGATTTCGCGAGCCGCGGGTATCGCCGTCTTCCTCGCCGTTGGCGCGGTGCCGGCGGCGCTCGCCCAGGACCAGATGATCCCCTGGAGCCAGCGCGGGAGCGTGACGCAGCGGGTGGGCTTCACGGACATCACGATCACGTACCGCCGCCCCGTCGCGCGCGGCCGCACGCTGTTTGGCGGTCTGGTGCGGTGGGGTCGGGTGTGGAATCCGGGGGCGGACTCCGCCACGGCGATCGTCGTGAGCCGCGACGTCGAGATCGAGGGTCGGTCGCTGGCGGCGGGCCGCTATACGCTCTGGGCCATTCCCGAGCCCGAGTCGTGGACGCTCATCGTGAGCCGCGCGGTCGACGTCTACCACACGCCGTATCCCGGCGAGCAGCATGACGCGTTGCGGGTGCCGCTGCGGCCGGAGCGCGGCGCGCCCATGGAGACCCTGGCGTTCTACTTCCCGGTGGTGCAGCAGGACTCGGCGGTGCTGCGGCTGCACTGGGGGGAAACCATCGTGCCGATCAGGATCCGCGCGCCGTACTGAGATTGGTGCGCTCGTCTCCGGGCGCGAGCTCCCGCGCGGCGCCTTCAGCCGACCGTGGTTGCGCCCGGAGACGTCGGGGTGACGGCGGCCTGGTCCTCCTCGCCCGTGCGGATGCGCAGCACCTTCTCCACCGGCACGACGAAGATCTTGCCGTCGCCGACCTCGCCGGTGCGGGCGGCAGCCACGATGGCATCGATAGTCGGCCGCACGAACGGCTCCGAGACCCCGATGTCGAGGCGCACCTTCTCCACCAGCTCCATCTTGACCGTGGTGCCGCGATAGGTCTCGACGCGCTCCAACTCGCCCCCGTGGCCCTGGGCCCGCGTGATGGTCAAGCCGCGCACCTCGGCGGCGAAGAGCGCCTCCAGCACCGCGTTCAGTTTTTCGGGCCGGATGATGGCGGTGATCAGCTTCATGCGGTGCCCCACAGGCTGGAGTCGAGTGCCGGCGCCGGGGCGCGGGCGGGTCGCGGGTCGCGGCCCGCGGGCGGCAGGATCAGAATCGCTCCCTCGCCGCTCCCGTACGCCTCCTCGCCATGCAGCGGCACGTCGAGACCCACGGCCTCCTCGCGCCCGCTCACCCGCAGCCGCGCGACGGCGCCCATCAGCGTGAGTAGCGCGAGGGACACGGCGGCGCTGTAGGCGAGCACCGCGAGCACCGCGAGGGCCTGGACCCCGACCTGGGCGGCGTTGCCGGCCAGCAGCCCGGCTGTCCCGCCGAACTCCGGCCGCGCAAAGACGCCGGCCAGCATGGCTCCCGTGAGGCCCCCGACGCCGTGGGCGGCCACTACGTCGAGCGAGTCGTCGAGGCGGCTGCGGGAGCGCCACAGGATGGCGAAGTAGCTGGGAACGGCGGCGATGGCGCCCAGCAGGATGGCGTCCATCGGGCCGATGTACCCCGCCGCTGGCGTCACCGCGACCAACCCGACCACGATGCCCGTTGCCGCCCCGACCGCGGTCACCCGCCCCGTCCGGAAGCGGTCGAGCAGCATCCACGTCAGCAGCGTGGCCGCGGGGGCCAGCAGGGTGTTCACGAACGCCAGGGCCGCCGTGGCATTCGCGGCCAGGGCGCTGCCAGCGTTGAACCCGAACCAGCCGAACCACAGGAGCCCGGCGCCGAGCAACACGAACGGCACGTTGTGCGGCAAGAGCGCCTGCCGGGCGTACGGGGCCCGCGGCCGCAGCACGATGGCCGCCACCAGCGCGGCGGCGGCCGCGTTCACGTGCACCACCGTGCCTCCGGCGAAATCGAGGGCGCCCAGGCGCGCCAACCAGCCGCCGCCCCACACCCAATGACACACCGGCGCGTACACGGCCACCACCCAGAGGCTGATGAAGGTCAGATAGGCGCCGAATCGCATCCGTTCCACCACCGCCCCCGAGATCAGGGCAGCCGTGATGATGGCGAACGTGCCCTGGAACGCCATGAACAGCAGCGGGGGAAGCCCGCCCGCGGATTCCAGCCCAACGCCCCGGAGGAAGAAATGGGCGGTTCCTCCCAGCCAGGGCGCATCGCCGGCGAACGCCAGACTGTACCCGGCGACCGCCCAGACGAGGCCCACCGCACCGAGGGCCCCGAAGCTCATCATCATGGTGTTGAGCGTGTTCTTCGAGCGCACGAGGCCGCCGTAGAAGAACGCCAGCGCCGGGGTCATCAGCAGGACCAGCGCGCAGGCAACGAGCATCCACGCGATGTCCGGGCTGCTGAGGGCGACGGTCGCGGCAGGCGTAGCGAGGCTCTCGGTCATCGGTCTCCTCCGCAGGCGGGCCCGCGGTTTCGGGATAGCGCGGACGGTACCGGGGACATGTCTTGGTGTCAAGTAAAGCGTGCAAGACTCGCACCATTCATGTCACACTATGGCGCGTTTTCGGGTTTTATTCGCTAGTATGTGGTGCTGTTTGCTGCACAAGATGCTCGAATGTCTGTACACCGGTGACGGTCGGCATTGACCGGGTTCGGGGGCGCTGCGGCTGGGTTGGGGAGAAACCGGCGGTGCGGGTGGGGCTCCGGAGGCGTCGGGCGCTCTCGATGGCTTCCAGCTATGGGGTTCCCTTGAGGGAGCCTGATGGGCGTCCCGCGAGGCCGGCGCGGCGCTCACTCGCCTGTCTGATGAGCCGCGTGGAACGGGCGCGCTCGGCGTACCGGGCCGCCTGCGCGTAGGCCGCATCGGCGTCGGCGGTGTCGCCCGCCGCGGCCGCGATCGCGCCAGCCAACAAGGCCGTTCGCGCGGCTCCATATCCGTCACCAGTCGCGGTGAAGACTCGCGCGGCCTCGACTGCTGTCTGTCGGGCGCCGCTGAGATCACCGCCTCGCAGCTGTGCCGTGCCGAGCAGCATGAGCGCGTCCCCGACCTTCGTGGGGTCAGCGCCCGCCCGCGCCCCAGCCATGGCCGCGCGGGCCGCGTCCACGGCGGCGGCGGCATCGCCGACTGCAAGCTGGGCCTCGGCCGCCAGCAGCAGGACCAGCGGCCGCCGAGCGGCCGGCACGGGACTGTCCGGGGCGGCGAGCGCGCCGGCCTCGGCGACTACGGCCGTCGCCGATACGGCCCCCGCCGCGAGGGCGCTCCGCAGTTCCTTGCAGCGTAAGACCGCGCGTGCGGCGTCGCTTGGTGCGTCGAGCTGGGCCCGCGCGTACGCGGCGGCGGCCTCCGGTTGGCGATCGAGCCGGCGGAACGCGTCGCCCCGGAACTCGTGTGCCGCGGATCGGTGCTCAGCGTTCTGGGCCGTTTCGGCCGCCATCAGCGCGTACGTCAGGGCGTGGTCGTAGTCGTGGACCCCCATGGCGTGTTTCGCCGCGTCGAGCGCGACCGGCGCCGCGTGATCGCGCTCTCCCGCGTGGTACCAATGCCAGGCCAGCATGCCGGGTGGGGTGTCGGGCCGGCCGGCGAGCACACTGGCGATCCGGGCGTGCAGGTGGCGGCGCCGGCGGGCATTCATCCCTTGGGCGTGCACCTGGCCGATCTTGACGTGCGTGAAGCGATACCAGTCGCCGCCGCGATCGGCGGGAGTGAGAATGCCGGCCGCCAACGCTTCATCCAACGCATCGAGCACTGCCGCTTCGTCATGCGGGGACAGCTCGTCGACGAGATCCACGTCGAATTCGCGGCCGACGACCGCGGCGATCTGCAGCATGTCCTGCGCGGCCGGCGACAGCCGTTCCAGACGCCGGCGGACGATGTTGGCGACGGCATCGGGCGTCGGCGCGGAGGCAAACTCCAGGTGCACGTGCTCATCGCTCAGCGCCTCGGGATCGCCCTGTTCGACCAGCGTGCGAATCACCTGCTCGATGAAGAACGGATTCCCCTCGGAGTGCCCGTACACGTGCCGCACGAGGGGGTCAGGTGGCTCGCGCCCCAAGGCCGACGCCAGCCATCCGTACACCGCTTCGTAGCCCAGCGGGCGCAGGCAGATGCGTACCAGGGTCGGGAGGCGTCGAAGCCGGTCCCCGGCGTCCCGCACATGCAGGGCGTCCTGCGTCTTCCCCGCATCGGCGGTGACGGCGAGCAGGAGGCGCTCACCCCCGAGCTGTGAGGCGAGGAACTCGAGGAGATGGGTGGAGGCGGCATCGCAGCTGTCGAGATCCTCCATGCCGACGAAGAGGAGACCCTCGGACGCCAGCGTGCGGAGCAGCGCGGCGATTTCCTCGCACAAGAGCACCCGGTCGGGCCCCGGGTGCAGGCTCGGTGCGAGCAGGGCTTCGATCGCCCCGCGGCCCGCTCCGCCGGGGGCCGCATCCAACGCCTGACGGAGGATCGGCAGCCACGGGCCGTACGCGCGGTGCGTATCCGCTTCGTAGCCACGTCCCACGAAGGTCCTGGCCCCGTCGGCGAGCGCTTCCCGATGTGCGGCCCCGAAGAACGACGACTTGCCCGCGCCCTCTTCGCCCTCGATCCAGAGCACCGTCGTTCGCCCGGCTCGAGCGGTCGCCCAGGCTTCACGGGTCTGGCGGAGCTCGCGGTCGCGGCCCGCGAAGCGCAGCGCCTCGAAGTGCGCTTCCCACCGGTCCAGCACGTCGCGCGGCCCCGGCACGGTCACCGGTGCCGGGAAGGGGATGTGCTCGGTCACGGCAGCGGCGGCCGCTTCGGCCATCGCCGTGGCCGTCGGCCAGCGGGCGTCGGGCGCGATCGTGAGCGCGCGGGCGATGACCGCGGCGAGCTCCCGCGAGCATTCGGTCCGGAGCTTGTCGAGCGGCGGCGGCGGCGTGCTCAATCGCCGCATGCGCAACTCGGCCACCGTGGCGGCCTCGTGTGGCAGGCGGCCGGTCAGCATCTCGAAGACCACCACACCCAGCGAGTAGATGTCCGTCGCGGCGCTCAGCGCGTCGCCAACCAGCTGCTCGGGGCTCATGTAGGCCGGGGTCCCGACGACGAACCCCGACGAGGTGATGGCGCTCGACGTGTCGAGCGGTCGGGCGACCCCGAAATCGAGCAGCTTCACGCCGCCATCCGCCGCGAGCATGATGTTGTCGGGCTTGAGATCGCGGTGCAGGATGTGCAGCGTGTGCGCGCGGTCGAGTCCCGTCGCGACCGATTGCAGGATGTGCAGGACGAGCGGGACCGTAAACGGTCCCTCGCGCGCGAGTCGTCGCCCCACCGTCTCCCCCTCGACGTACTCCATCGCGAGGATGAACTCCCCGTCGGGGAGGCGGTCGAAATCGTAAATCTGCGCGACACTCGGATGCGTGATGCGGGCCGCCAGCATCGCCTCGCGCCGGAACCGCTCCTCCCCCTGCTCGTCCGCGTAGAGGTCACGACGGAGGATCTTGAGCGCGGTCGGACGGCCGAGGTAGACGTGCTCCGCCAGATAGACCGCGCCCATGCCGCCAGCACCGAGCTTGCGGAGGACGCGATAGCGGTCGCCGAGCACGTGGCCGACGAGATCCATGGACGCCAATTTCGGCGAAGACCCCGTCGAAGATACGGGCCGCTATCTGGGGCGCCAGTAGCAGGCAGGCGGCGCCCGATCGTGGGGCGACGCGCGGCGCGCGGGAAACCGGTGTGGTGGTGTGGGGCGACCGGTGCGGCGGGTCAGGTCTTTCGGTCCGTGAGGAGCGACGACAGCACCTCCCGCGCCGCGGTCCGCGCGGCCGCGTCCTCGTCCAGCGCCTGGACGAGCGCCGTCAGCTCGTGCACCGCGGGGTCGTCGTCCACGGTCTCCGCGCGGAGCCGATGCAGCACCGTGATCCCGTGGCGGAAGCGGGCCGTGAGGCCGTCGTGGAGCGCGGCCACCCGGTCCAGCCCCGGCTCGTCCTGGAGCGCCGAGAGCCCGCGCTCGAGGTCGGCCAGGTCTTCCGCGGCCCGACACGCGTGCAGCAGCAGATCCCGGATGTCGCCCCGGCGGGCATCGTGCGGCCGATCGTGCAGCGCCCGGTGGACCGGTTCGGCGGCTTGAACCAGACGCGCCAGGAAGTCGCGCGCGTTCCCGTCCGGGAGCCGGGCGAACGTCTCGGCCATCTGCCGTTCGACCACCTTCGGGAAGACGCGCCGACGCGGCGCGAGTCCGATGGCCGGCTGCCGGAGGCGCACCTGGGCGGCGAGCACGAGCAGCCCCGCAAACGCAGGACTCGTCCACCGTAGCATCGGCTCGGCCCGGAGGCCGGCCAGGACGCCCACTAGGACGACCGCCGCCAGCAGGAGGTAGAAGGGCAGGGGCACGCTGGTCCAGGTCTGGCGGGCGGCCCGTGCCACGGCGGGAATGCCGCGCAGCGCCAGCTGCCGGACCGCGGTGTCGGCGGCCGCCGCCGGCACACGAATCAGCGCGCGATGGCCGGCCGCGATCAGCGACCGATCACCGCGATGCGTCCGGCCCTCGAGCAGCGCGTCGAGCCGGGTCGCGACCGCGCGCCGATCGTCCTTCGCGTCGGCGGGCTGTACGAACACGAGGGTGTCCCCCACCGCGTGCGCCGCGCCACCGCACCCCGGGCAGATGCTCAGCCCGAACGGTTCCGGGGCGCCGCAGAGCACGCAGCGCGTGGGTTCAGGCGTCGCGGTCATCGGGCCTCCAGCTGGCCCAGCATGGATTTGGCGCTTGCCGTCCAGCCGTCCTGCTGCTCGTAGTAGACGAGGAACTCGCGGAGATGCCGCTCGGCTGCCCCCCAGTCACCGAGCGCGAACCGCGCGGCGCCGGCGTGATAGAGCGCCTGGTAATGGTTGGGCCAAAACTCGATGACCAATTCCATGATGGGTCCGGCCGAGCGGTCGTCGCCCATGTCGGCGATCGGGTGCCCGATCTCGAACACGATGCCGGCGGCTCGCCACCGGTCGTCCGCCGACAGCGCGAGGATCTGTTCGCGCGCCTCCGCGATGCGGCCGGCGAGCGCCCAGCAGGCGGCGCCGAACCCCGCCCCCTCGAGGGTCGCCGGCGGCGGATGCTGCCGGTGCATGGTCTGGACCTCGAGCGTATTGCAGAATGGCTTCACCTGGTCGAACCAGGCGGCGCCGTCGGAGCCAGGGGCCGCGAACGCGTAGTACGGGCCGCCCATCAGGGGAACACGCACCGGCCCGCGCCACAGCGCGAGCCCGCTGACGGCGAGATAGGCCATTCCGAGAACGTAGAGCGTCCGCATGCCATGACCCTGTGAGATCTACAGGGAGGGACGATCCGAACGCCGATCGTTGCACACGGCGTCCGGAGCCACCACGACTCAACTATGACGTGCGGGGAGAAGGTGGATTGTGATGGCGGGCACGTCGTCGGCAACGCACCGCCGTGCGGCGCCTGGTCGCGTTACTCAGTGCCGGTCGGTTCGCGCCCGAGGCGATCCAGCGCGTTGCGTGCCTGCTGCACCCAGTCCTGCAGTCGCGGATCGGCCTCGTTCCAGAGGGCGAGGAAGCGATTGTAGTAGGCGGCCGCCTTGACCCGGTCGCCTCCCTGTTCCGCCAGTTCCGCGAGACGCAGGTAGCCGTGCCCGACGTGCGCGGCGTCGTACCAGATTTCGGAGGACGGGGTCTCGACCAGCCGCTCATACATGACCCGGGCGGAGTCGGTCCGGCCCGCCTGATCGTACGCCCGGGCGAGCCAGCCCGCGGCGCATGTGCTGCACGCGTTTCCCTCGTCGAACTGCCAGAGCTTCGCGATGGCCTCCTCGGGACGCCCCTCCGCCAGTGCGGCGACCCCGGCCGCGCCGGTCCGCCACATTTCGGCGTCGCGACCGTGGTCCGCGGCCGGAGTCCTGTCGAAATCGTTGAGCAGCGTCGTGGCCGTGGCGGTTTCGCCAGCCGCGGCGTAGGCCAGTGCCAGGTGCCCGTAGGGCCGATCCAACGGCGGCAGCCGGTCGAGCGGGTACCGGCGCACCGCGTCGTCCAGGAGGCGTTTGGCGCGGGCTGGATCGTTGAGCAGCAACCGCTCCACGATGGCCCGGCGGGCGGTCCGGGTCAGATACTGGCCGCCGAGATCGCGGTCCGCCGTGATGGCGAACGCGCGCTCCCAGCGGCGCTCGGCGCCGGCCAGCCGGCCGCGCATCGCGTCCAGCTGGGCCAGCCACTCGTACGCGATCGCCTCCCAGAACACGGTACCGCGCTGCTCGGCCACCAGTTCCGCCCCCAGCGTCTCCGCCACGTCGTAGTCTTTCCGCATGGCCGCGAGCACGATGTGCGCGATCTTGACCTCGGGATTGTCAGGGAACCGCCGCTCGAAATTGGCGACGACGACCGTCGCCGAATCGAACTGTCGCTGCTGCTCGAGAGCATAGGCGAGGTTCGAGTAGTGCAGGCGGGTTGCCGAATCGACGGCGAGCGCCCTGCCGTAGTACTCGGCGGCCCTGGCGTAGTCGCGCAGCTCCGAGTAGATGACCCCGAGGTTGTTGAGCGCGTAGTGATCGTCGGGATACATGTCCAGCACGGTGCGGTAGGCACTGATGACCTGATCCCGGTTGCCCGTGACGACGCTGTGATAGGCCGCGATGACCAGATAGCGCTCGCGCTCGGTGAGGCGGTCGCGGAACTGATACGCCTTGGTGGCGGCCTCCACGGCGCGGGATCGGCGCTCGGCGTTGTTCGAGAGGATGATGGCGAGCTTGCGGTGCGCCATGGCGAACGTCGTGTCGAGCGCGATGGCCTCCTCGAGCAGCTGCATGGCGCGCGCGTTGTCGCCCTGATTCCAGGCCTGCAGGCCCTGCGAGAAAAGCCGCAGCCCCCGCTGCGACTTGGTGGTGACCTGCTCCAGCGGCCGCGCACGACGCAGGTCGCGCAGGCTCTCCCCGAAGCGCTCGCGCAGCGCCAGTGCCAGACGATCGATCGCAGCGACGATCTGGTCTTCGCTCGCCGCGGAGACCTGCTGCGCGGTGAGGATCTCGCCGGAGGTGGACACGAGCCGAGCGGCAATGGAGTAGCCGGATCCCACCGAGACGATCTCCCCCGTCACCACGGCCCGGATACCCTCGCGTTCGGCGGCGTGAAGCGCCACGGAGTCGCTCACGCCGTCGGCGGGGGCGTCCGCCACGAGATGGAGAATGCGGCCCACTTGGAGCGGGTCGAGCACGGAGACCGCCTGCGAGCGCGACAGCCCGATCCGCATCAGCTCCGTCACCGTCGCCCCATGGGTCGCGTCGGGCGTGCGGTTCTCGAAGTCGGCGAGAATCACCCGTTCCCGCTCGCCGATGGCCCCGGTAGCGAGCAGCGTGCCGGCCGGGCCGATCCCCAGCACACGCGCGGCCATGTAGCTGGCGGTGACAACCGCGAGCGCGGTGAATGCCAGCCCGCCGCCGAGCAGGGTCGTGCGCCACGTGAGCCAGCCCGGGAAGCCGGTGCCCGCTCCACCGGCCTGCGCGCGGCGCCGTTCCGCGAGGCTGGTGAGCACGACCAGCGGCAGCCCGAGCACCACCAGCCCGACCGCCGCACCGAATACCCAGGTGGGCAACCCGATCTGGCTAACCATCAGGAACACGAGGGCGAGCACGCCGAACGACGCCAGCGCGAAGACGCCCGCTGCCCGCACCGGGTCCCGCCGGGTCGCGCCGCCAGGCGTGGGCAGCACGTCCGGCAGGCCGGTCACCGGCGCCGCCCGGAGAGCTTCGGCGAACTGTGCGGCCGGGCTGAACCGATCGGCCGGCGTCTTGGCGAGCACGCGCATCAGGGCGGCGGCGACGG
Organism: Gemmatimonadota bacterium; assembly: GCA_029862925.1. Lineage (GTDB taxonomy): Bacteria > Gemmatimonadota > Gemmatimonadetes > Gemmatimonadales > GWC2-71-9 > JAOTWJ01. The sequence continues at coordinate 75,015 of JAOTWJ010000001.1, read as the reverse complement.
TGGCCGGCACGGCCGGCCGCAGATTCGTGATGGGGGGCGCGTCCACCGTGAGGTGCTGGTGCACCATGCTGTCGAGCGGGCCCGTGAACGGCGGCTGTCCCGCGAGCATCTCGTAGAGCACGCATCCCAGACTGTAGAGATCGCTGCGCCCGTCGAGGTCACGGCTGCCGGCCGCCTGTTCCGGGCTCATGTACGCGGGGGTGCCGATCGCGAGGCCCGTGCCCGTAAGCCGGTCGCCGCCGGCTTCCGTGATGGCGCGGGCAATGCCGAAATCGGCGACCCGCGCATGCCCGCCGGCGAGCAGGATGTTCTCAGGCTTGATGTCGCGGTGCACGACGTCGCGCGAGTGCGCGTACGACAGCGCGTCGGCGACCTCACGGGCGATCTGCAGCGCGTCCTCGGTGGGCAGTTGCTTTTCGCGCGTCAGCCGATCGCGGAGCGACTCCCCTTCGACGTACGGCATCACGTAGTACAATGCGCCTGCCGCGTCGCCGGAGTCGTAGAGTGGCAGGACGTGGGGATGGTCGAGCCGGGCCGCGATCTCGATTTCCCGCAGGAAGCGATCCGGGCCCAACGCGCCCGCCAGCTCCGGCTTCAGCACCTTGATGGCGACGGGCCGCCGATGCTTGAGGTCCTCGGCGAGATAGACCGTTGCCATGCCGCCGCGGCCGAGCTCCCGCTCGATCCGATAGCGGTCCGCCAACGCCGAATTCAGCGCTTCGATGGGGTTGGGCACGCGGGGATGACTCCGTGGGATGAACGGTGCGTAATGTAGGGCGCTGGTGTCGGACGAGCCACCGAGCGCGCGGATGGCGGTCTCCAGCCCGACGGGATGGCCCGGCATGATGCCTGGTGCCCGATCGCTCCGCCTCGTCAAGGTTGCCGGGGCGGCGCCGCGGACTTCGTGACGATGAGACTGCTCTCGACCCAAGTGGAGGGGCCATGGCGGGCATGAACACGCGGCGGATCCTGCTGGGCGGGCTGGCGGCGCGCATCGTGATCTTCGGGCTGGAGGGGATCACGAGTCAGTGGTACAATGAGGCCATGCAGTCGATCCTCGAAACGCACGGGCGGTGACCATGTCGGCGGGCGGGGTTGGGATGGCTGCCCTCGCGTCCCTCCTCTTCGCGGTGGCCCTGATCTGGTTCTACGCCGCGGGCCCGCCCGCGGTTCGGGCCCGGCCCGCGCGCAGCCGTGCTGGTGGCCGGCATATTCTGGCTGGGCGAGCCCGTGACGTCCCTGCTCCATCACCGGATGATCGGGCTGTTCAACGACTGGCCGCTCGGCATGTGGGCCGTGACCGGACTGGTCGAGTGGGTGATCGCCGCCTTGGTCGGCGGCTGGATCTACCGCGAGGCGTGATCGGGACACGGTTCGGCCCGCTCCCGCGAATCCGCACCGGCCCGTGCTCCGTAGGGAGCGAAGAGCGCAAGGCGAGGGCTATATGAAGAAGCTGGTCTCGGGGGGCAGCGTGATCCTGCTCGTGCTCATCGCGGTCCCGCTCGTGCGGTATCGCTCCCTGGATCCGTGTGCGATGCTCGAGCACGAGCTCGTGACCCGGGCCGAGCGGGAAGTGCGGGCCGCGCGCGACAGCGTGCGGGCCGCGACCGGCGGGCTCGGAGACGAGACCCGCCGCGCTGCGGACGACGTGGCGTCGGCCGTGGGGCACCTCGTGGTGGGTGTCGCATCGGGCGCCGCCGCCGCGAAAGTCGAGCGGATGACGACGCGCGAATGCGTCGCGGAGATGTGGCGCGTGGTCGTGAAGCGCGACTAGCCCGCCCGCGGGGCGGCTGCGTCAGGGCACGCGGTTCCAGTAAGGGTCGCGCCGGTCGTCGTCGCTGCGGATCGGGCCCTGTCGCCGTTCCCCCTGTCGGCGCTCCTGCCCCGCAGGCGGCTGCTCCTCCTGGCGGCGCTCCCGCTTGCGCCGCTCCACGTGCCGACGTTCCAGTTCGGTTCGTCCGAGGAGCCGGTCCATGAGCTCCGTGAGCTCGTAGGCCACGTCACGCCATTTCGTGTAGAGCAGGGACCACTCCCGGCGCTCGTCCGGCGAGAGCTCACGATCGTCGGCCGCTTCCAGCAGGCGCTGCAGCTCGAGCGCGTACGTGGCCTTGTCGGTGCGCAGCCGCTTGAGTTCCGCGGGGTCGACCGAGCCGTCCCGAATCGCCTCGTACGCCATCACGCGCTCCGCGGTCTCGCCGGGAAACAGCTCGCCGCAGTTGGGGCAGAAGCGGAGGTGCTCGGTAATGGGGGTGTGGCAGGTGCGGCAGCGCATGGCCTCGCTCGAGATCGGAACTGCCACAAGATGCGAAGCAGGCCCCGTGCGGGAAAGGGCCGCCGCCGATCCCGCCCTGCCGGTTCGCTCCCCCCGCAGCTAGCTTGCGGCATCTCGAAACCGGAGTTGCCATGCGCCATCCGCGCTTCGGCGTCGTCCTTGCCCTCGCCGTCCTCACCGGCTGCGCCACCGAGCAGCGGGCCGAACGGGCGTTGCAGGCGAGCGAAGATGCCATAACGGCCCAGCACGCCGACGCCATCCGGTACGCGCCGGACACCTTCAAGGACATCATGGACACATACGCCGCGGCCCGGACGGCATTCGAGGCGAAGGACTATGCCACGGCCATGGCCGGCGCGAACGACGCCGCCGCCAAGGCGAAGCAGCTCCCGACGGCGATCGCGGCCGGGAAGGCGACGTTCACCGCCCGGTGGGACACGGTCAGCGCCAACGTGTCGATGAAGCTCCTCGCGCTCGAGAAGCAGGTCGCCGCCCTGTCGAGCGCGCGCAAGCTCCCGCCCGGCGTGGTCCGCGGGGACGTCGCCGCGGCCCGCGACGAGTTCCCCCAACTGCAGGACAGCTGGCAGAAGGCCCGGGCGGCGGTGCAACGGGGCGATCTCAGCGACGCGGTGCACGCGGCGTCGCAGGTCGAAACCAGGGCCTCAACATGGCTCCAGAAACTGGGAATGCAGCCGGGTCACGCGATGACGATGTGAAGGCGGTCAGCAAGTCTCAGTCGTTCAACGCATTACGACAAGGGCGCGGACCTCCGCGCCCTTGTCGGTGAGCGTCCTCTGCCTTACGTTTAGTGCTTGTCTAGAACAGAGACTTCACAGGACATGATTTCCCTACTGACAGGAGTTGAGCCTATGTGGTTCAAGCGCGTGCTTGCCGGCACGGTGCTCGCACTCGCCGCTGCGACCGTCCCGGCGGTGGCTCAGGGGCCGGGATCCGTCGAGATCGGCGCCCTCGGCCGGTACAGCTTCTTCGACAAGTATGACTCGAATCTCGATCGCGCGTTTGGCGGCTCGGGCCTGCTCGGTGTCTACTTCCACAAGCTCGTCGTCCTCGAAGCAGGGGCCGCCTACTCGCCCACCGAGACGATCCGTCCTACGCCGTCCGACGTCACCCACCTGCCGCTCTTCGGTCGGTTGGTGCTGAACGTGCCGGTGGCCGAGCGCCTCGGGATTCTGGTCGGCGGCGGGTATCAGCGAACCCAGTACCTCGTGACTGGGGCCGATCCCAGCGCCGATAATGGCGTGCAGGGGCTCCTCGGGTTCCAGGCGTGGCTGTCCGGGGGGCTCGCGCTCCGGGCGCAGGGGATCGCCGACTTCGTCCCGAGCCCCAAGAACCTGAGCCCGGTGGCGGCCGCCGATGCGAATTACACGCACTGGGCTGCCGAGCTCGGGCTTACCTATACGTTCGGCAAGGCGCCGAGGGACACGGACCGCGACGGCGTTGCGGATGGCCGTGACCGCTGCGCCAACACGCCCATGGGCGTGCGCGTCGATGCCGCCGGCTGTCCGGTGGACACCGACCGCGACGGCGTGGCGGACCACGTGGATCGCTGCCCCAACACGGCCGCGGGCGCGCGGGTGGACGCGACCGGCTGCCCGACGGATGCGGATGGCGACAAGGTGTTCGACGGGCTGGATCGGTGCCCGAACACGCCGGCCGGGGCCACCGTGGACGCGAACGGGTGTCCCACGGACGCTGACCAGGACGGGGTGTTCGACGGACTGGATCGCTGCCCCAACACCGCGGCCGGCGCCACGGTAGACGCCAACGGGTGCCCGGTGGACACGGACAAGGACGGGGTCATCGATCTGAACGACCGCTGCCCCAGCACTCCCGCGGGGGCGCGTGTGGACACCAATGGCTGCCCGACGGACAGCGACAAGGACGGCGTATTCGACGGACTGGATCGCTGCCCCAACACCGAGGCTGGCCGACAGGTGGACGCGAACGGCTGTCCGATCCTGTTCGAGGCCGATAAGCCGACGCTCGTCCTCCAGGGCGTGACCTTCGCCACGGGAAGCGCCGTGCTGAGCGACAACTCCCAGACGGTGCTCGACATCGTGGCCGAGTCGCTCAAGGGCAATCCGGACGTGCGGGTCGAGGTCGGGGGACACACCGACGCCACCGGCTCGCGCGCGCTCAACACGCGGCTGTCCCAGGCCCGGGCCGAGTCGGTGCGCACGTACCTGCTGTCGCAGGGTGTGCCAGCCACTCAGCTGACCGCCCGCGGCTACGGCCCGGACAACCCGGTCGCGACCAATGCGACGGCTGCCGGCCGTGCGCGGAACCGACGCGTGGAGTTGAAGAAGATCAACTAGACGCGCACGGAAGGACGAGATGACGGAAGGACGGAGGGGTTGCACCACCCTTCCGTCCTTTCGTTTCTGCGTGCCCGCCGGATCCACACCTCCGGCCCGCGCGCGCGTCGCCCGCGCGGCCGCCCGGCGATACGCAGACGTTTGACACGCCGCGAATCGCCCGGCTATGCTCCGAACGCTCAGCGGTGGAGTGTGCGTCGTGGGGACCCCGACCCGGCGCGCCGGCGCGAGCGTCCTGCACACGGGTGGGGCAGATGACGAGGCCGTGACGCCGGTGGTGACGGGGTGAAGGCGCTCCTGCTGACCCGCGAGTTCCCGCCGTACGTGTACGGGGGTGCCGGTGTCCACGTCGCCCAGCTCGCCCGCGCGCTGGCCGAGCGGATCGAGGTCGAGGTCCGCTGTTTCGGCGACCAGGAATCGGGGCCGGCCAACCCGCACGTGATCGGGACGCCGTTCGACGATCCCGTGTTTGCCGGTAGCACCCACCCGGCGCGGGATGCGCTCCGAGCGGTCGTGGCGAGCGCGCGCATGGTCGCCCGACCGGTGAACGGCGACGTGGTCCACTGCCACACGTGGTATACGCACTGGGCCGGCCTCGTCGCGCAGCGCGCCTACCGGCGCCCGCTCGTGCTCACCGTGCACTCGCTCGAGCCGCTCCGGCCGTGGAAGCGCGAGCAGCTGGGACCCGGCTACGATCTCTCGCTGTGGCTCGAGCGCACGGCTCTCGAGTCGGCGGACGCGGTGATCGCCGTCTCGGCGAGCGCGCGACGGGACGTGCTGCGGCTGTTCGCCGTCGCCCCGGAACGCGTGTGGGCGATTCCGAACGGCATCGACACGGCGGCGTGGCACCGGGCGCCAAACGCGGCCCTCCTGGCCCGCTACGGCGTGGACCCGACGCGCCGGTACGTGCTGTTTCTCGGGCGCGTCAGCCGCCAGAAGGGCATCGACCTGTTCCTGCGTGCGGCGGCCGCCCTGCCGCGCGACGCGCAGGTCGTGCTCTGCGCGACGTCGCCGGATACGCCGGGGCTGGAGCGCGAAGTCACGGCTCAGATGCGGGTGCTGCAGGCGGAACGCCCGGTGGTGTGGATTCGGGAGATGGTGCCGCATGACGTGGCCGTGGCCCTGTTCTCCGGCGCGGCCGCCTTCTGCTGCCCGTCGGTCTACGAGCCGTTCGGCCTCATCAACCTCGAGGCGATGGCTTGCGAGACCCCGGTCGTCGCGACCGCGGTGGGCGGCATCCCCGACGTCGTGCGAGATGGCGAGACAGGGATCCTGGTGCCCGTGACGGTGCGGGATGATGGGACGCCAACGGATCCGGCCGGCGTCGCGGCTTCGCTGGCCGGCGCGATGACGCGGCTGTTGGCGGACGAGCCCGGACGCACGGCCATGGGACGGCGGGGTCGCGAGCGCGCGGTTCGCGAGTTCGGCTGGGACCGCACCGCCGCGCGCGTGCTCGAGGTCTACGACGCGGTCACAGGTCGAGCCGGAGACAAGGAGGAAGCATGAGTGGACCGGGAGCGGAGCGGGATGCCCCGCTCGAGACGGACGCGGCCCGGCGCGTCTGGATCGAGAACGTGCGGCCTCGGGTGGATGACGGCGCGTTTCCGATCAAGCGCACCGTGGGCGAGCGCGTCGTCGTGACCGCGGACGGGTTCACTGACGGGCACGACCGGCTGGGCGTCGCGCTGCGGTGGCGGGCGGCCTCGGAGGCGGAGTGGCACGAGGTGCCGATGCAAGCCCGACCCAATGACGTCTGGCAGGCGGAATTCCCCATCGCCCGACTCGAACGGCACGTCTACACCGTTGCGGGGTGGGTCGACCCGTTCGCCGGCTGGCGCGACGGTCTGGCCAAGAAGCACGAAGCTGGGCAGGACGTCGCCAGCGAGCTGCTGGAGGGGGCCGCACTGATTCGCGAGGCCGCGGCGCGGGCGGCCGGACCGGATGCCACCTGGCTGCGGGACATGGCGGCGGCGCTCGAGAGCGCCGCCACGCCGTCCCGGCGAGTCGAGCGCGCGCTGGCCGAGGATCTGCGCGTCCAGATGGCGCGCTGGCCCGACCGCTCCCGCGAAACCGTCCATGAGCGCTGCTACGCGGTGGATGTCAACCGCGAGCGCGCTCGCGCCGGCGCGTGGTACGAGATGTTCCCCCGCTCGTCCAGGCCCGACGGCCGCCACGGGACGCTGCGGGATGCCGAGACGCGGTTGCCGGACATCGCGCGGATGGGGTTCGACGTGCTGTATCTCCCGCCGATCCACCCCATCGGACGCTCGTATCGCAAGGGGCCCAACAACACGCTCGACGCGGGCCCGGACGATCCCGGCAGCCCGTGGGCCATCGGCGCTGCGGAGGGCGGCCACACGGCCGTGCATCCCGAGCTTGGCACGCTTGAGGACTTCGACCGGTTCCGGGCCGCGTGCGAGCGGCACGGGCTCGAGCTTGCGCTGGATCTCGCGTTTCAGTGCTCACCGGATCACCCCTGGGTTCGCGCGCACCCCGAGTGGTTCCGGCACCGGCCCGACGGCACGATCAAGTACGCCGAGAACCCGCCCAAGAAGTACCAGGACATCTACCCGCTCGACTTCGACAGCGAGGACTGGCGCGGGCTCTGGCAGGCGCTGCTGGAGGTCACGCGGTTCTGGTGTGCCCGCGGCGTGGGCATCTTCCGCGTCGACAACCCGCACACGAAGCCGTTCCGCTTCTGGCGCTGGCTCATTGCCGAGATCAAGCGCGAGTACCCGGAGACCGTCTTCCTCTCCGAGGCGTTCACCCGACCGAAGGTCATGTACGCGCTGGCGAAGCTCGGCTTCGACCAGTCCTACACGTACTTCACCTGGCGGAACACCAAGCCGGAACTGGAGGAGTATCTCACGGAACTCACGCGGACGGACGTGCGCGAGTTCTTCCGACCGAACCTGTTCGCGAATACCCCCGACATCCTGCCGGAGTACCTCCAGTACGGGGGCCGGCCGGCGTTCATGGCGCGTCTCGTGCTCGCCGCGACGGTCGGCGCGAGCTACGGCATCTACAGCGGGTTCGAGCTGGCGGAGAATGCGGCGCGCCCGGGGAGCGAGGAGTACCAGGACTCGGAGAAGTACGAAATCCGGCGCCGGGAGTGGGACCAGCGCGGCACGCTGCACGACTACATCGCCCGCGTGAACGCCATCCGGCGCGAGCAGCCCGCGCTGCGCACGAACGAGTGGCTGACCTTCCACGCCGTGGACAACGAGCAACTCCTGTGTTACTCGAAACGCACGGCCGATCGGGCGGACGTGATGGTCATGGTGGTCAATCTCGATCCACACCACCCCCACGACGGATGGGTTGAGTTGCCCCTCGCGGCGCTCGGGATCGATCCCGAGGAGACCTATCAGATGCACGACCTGCTCGGCGGCGGGCGCTATCTGTGGCACGGCGCGCGGAACTACGTCCGCCTCGACCCGGCCCAGTCGCCGGCCCAGGTGTTCCGGCTGCGGCGGCGGGTCCGGACGGAGCGCGACTTCGACTACTTCATGTGACGGGGATGGGGAGCCACGCCATGGCCGACGAGCGGGCGGATTCGCTCTGGTATAAGGACGCGGTCATCTACGAGCTGCACGTCAAGGCCTTCCGCGACAGCAACGGGGACGGTCGGGGCGACTTTCGCGGACTGATCGAAAAGCTCGACTACATTCAGGACCTGGGCGTCACCGCCGTGTGGCTGCTCCCGTTCTACCCGTCGCCCCTGCGCGACGACGGGTACGACATCTCCGACTATCGGGGGGTCCATCCGGACTACGGGACCCTGCGGGACTTCAAGACCTTCGTGCGCGAGGCGCACCGGCGGGGGCTCAAGGTGATCACCGAGCTCGTGGTGAATCACACGTCGGAGCAACACCCCTGGTTTCAGGCGGCGCGCCGGGCGCGCCCGGGCTCGGCTCGGCGCGAGTTCTACGTCTGGAGCGACACCGACCAGCGGTTCAAGGACACGCGCATCATCTTCTCGGACACGGAGTCGTCGAACTGGACGTGGGACGCCGTGGCCAAGGCCTACTACTGGCATCGCTTCTTCTCGCACCAGCCCGATCTGAACCTCAACAATCCGCGGGTCGTTCGGGCGGTCGGTCGCTTCCTGCGGTTCTGGCTGGATCTCGGGGTGGACGGGCTGCGGCTCGACGCCGTGCCGTACCTCTGCGTCCGCGAGGGCACCACCAACGAGAACCTCCCCGAGACGCACGCCGTGATCAAGCAGTTTCGCCGACTGGCGGACGATCACTACGACGACCGGATGCTGCTGGCCGAAGCGAACCAGTGGCCCGATGACGTGCGCCCGTACTTCGGCGACGGGGACGAATGCCACATGGCGTTCCACTTCCCCCTGATGCCACGGATCTTCATGGCGGTCCGCCAGGAAGACCGGCACCCCATCACGGAGATCCTGGAGCGGACGCCCGCCATCCCGGACACGTGCCAATGGGCCCTGTTCCTCCGGAACCACGACGAGTTGACACTCGAGATGGTCACGGACGAGGAACGGGACTACATGTACCGCGAGTACGCGGGTGACCCGCGCATGCGGCTGAACCTCGGCATCCGGCGCCGGCTCGCTCCGCTGATGGAAAACGGCCGGCGCCGCATCGAGCTGCTCACGAGCTTGCTGCTGTCGTTTCCCGGGACCCCCGTGATCTACTACGGGGACGAGCTTGGCATGGGCGACAACGTGTGGCTCGGCGACCGCGACGGGGTGCGCACCCCGATGCAGTGGTCGTCGGATCGGAATGCGGGGTTTTCCACGGCCGATCCGGCCCGGCTGTACCTGCCGGTCATCATGGATCCCGTGTACGGCTACCAGGCCCTCAACGTGGAGGCGCAGGAACGGGACGGCTCGTCGCTGCTCCACTTCATGCGGCGGATGCTCGCCCTGCGGCGGCAGCACAAAGCATTCGGGCGAGGGACGCTAGACTTCCTCCGCCCCCGCAACCGCCGGGTGCTGGCCTACCTCCGGCGCTGGCGCGGCGAGACGATCCTCGCGGTGGCCAACCTGTCCAGGTCCGCGCAGCCCTGCGAGCTGGACCTGTCGGAGTTCCGTGGCTACACGCCGGTCGAGATGATGGGCCACACCGAGTTCCCGACCGTCGGCGAGCTGCCGTATTTCCTCACGCTGGGCCCGTACGCGTTCTACTGGTTCCGGCTCGACCGCCAGGCCGAACCGATCCGGGTGCGCACCGGCGCGGGCGTGGACGTGACGCAACTGCCGTCGCTGACGCTCGACGAGGGAGTCGAGGCGCTCGCGGGGCCGGACTACCGGTACACGCTCGCCAACGACGTCATTGCCCCCTGGCTCCAGCGGCAGCGCTGGTTCCAGGGGAAAGCGCGGGAAGTCGTGACGGTGACCCTCGGCGACGGTGCCAAGCTCGGGGCGGGGTTCTGGATGCTGCTCGTCGACGTCGAATACGGTGACGGGGGGCGTGAACGCTACGTGGTCCCGCTCAAGGCGTCGGAGGGAGCGCCGGCCACGCGCGTCTTCGCCGAGGCCCCCACGGCGGTGCTGGCTCGGCTCCAGACACCAGCCGGTGCGGGCGTGCTCTTCGACGCGCTCGCGGACCGGTCGGCGTGTGCCGCGCTCGTCGCGGCGATTCCCGACCAACGGACCTCCGCGACGTTGCAGGGCGGCGAGATCCGCGCCTTCGCGACTGCGTCGCTCGACCAGGTGGGCAAGTCCGGCGCCGACGCGGCCGTGCGCGCGATGGGTGTCGAACAGAGCAACACGTCGGTGATCATCGACGATCGCTGGATTCTCAAGGTCTATCGCCGCGTCACGGAGGGTCCCAATCCCGATGTGGAGCTGGCCCGGTACCTCACGGAGCGGGCCGGGTTCGCGCACGTGGCCGCCGTGGGCGGCGGCTTCGCTTACCACGCGCCGGGCCGCGAGGGTGGGGCCTTCGCCATGCTGCAGGCGTTCATCCGCAACGAGGGCGACGGATGGGCGTTCTTCGAGGCCCATGTCCGTCGGTTTCTCGAGCCGGCGCGCGCGGCCGCGGCGGTCGCGCCCGGCGATGACGGGTCGTGGACGCGGCTCGCGGGCACTCCGCCGCCGCCGTCCCTGGTGGCCGCCGCCGGGCCGGCGTTGACCGCCGCGCGACTCCTGGGGACGCGGACCGCCGAGTTCCATGCCGCGCTCGCAGCGGAGCGGCGCGATCCCGCCTTTGCTCCGGTGGCGGTCACCGCCGACGATCTCCAAGGGCGTGCGGGAGACATGGCCCGCGAGGCCGGTGAGGTGCTGGAGCTGCTGAATCAACGGCTCCCGCTGCTGCCGGTGGCGGTCCGCCCGCTTGCGCACGAGGTGCTGGCCGCGGGGAACCGGCTGATCGCACGGTTCCAGCGCCTGGCCCGGCCGCGGGAACGGACGCTCGCGATGCGGATCCACGGGGACTACCACCTGGGGCAGGTCCTGTGGACCGGCAGCGACTTCCTCCTGACGGATTTCGAGGGCGAGCCGCTCCGGCCGCTGCACGAGCGCCGCCGCAAGGACACGCCCCTCGTGGATGTGGCCGGCATGCTGCGCTCGTTCGCCTACGTGGCGCACGCCGCCGCGGCGTCGAGCGGCGGGTCCGTCGACCCCTGGGTGCGGGGGGCGACCGGGGCGTTCCTCGCGGGCTACCTCGAGACGGCGGGCTCGCACCAGCTGCTGCCGCCGGCCGAAGCGGTCGACGTGCTGCTCGATGCGCTGGTGCTGCAAAAGGCGTTCTACGAGCTGCGCTACGAACTGAACAACCGGCCCGACTGGGTCGCGATTCCGCTCGACGGGCTCAGAGCGATTGCGGCGCGGGGGGGATCGTGACGGGAGGGACGGCATGACCAAACCACGCTTCCTCACCGAGGAGGATCTGTACCTGTTCGGGGAGAGTACCCAGCTGCGCGGCTGGGAGAAACTCGGGGCCCATCCCATGACCGCCGACGGGGTCGAAGGCACGCGGTTCGCGGTGTGGGCGCCCAACGCCGAGGCCATCTCGGTCGTGGGAGACTTCAACGGGTGGGCGGAGGGGCGCCACCCTATGCATTCGACCGGCCCGAGCGGCGTCTGGGAGGCGTTCCTGCCGGGTGTCGCGCAGGGGGCGCGGTACAAGTACGCGATCCGCTCGCGCGAACGCGGGTACCGGGTGCAGAAGGCCGACCCGTACGCCTTCCATTTTGAACTGCGGCCGGAGACGGCTTCGGTCGTCTGGGATCTCGGCGGGTACGCATGGGACGACGGGGCCTGGATGGCCGGGCGCGGGCGCCGGAATGCGCTCGACGCCCCCATGGCGATCTACGAAGTGCATCTGGGATCGTGGCGGCGCGCGCCGGACGAAGGGAACCGCTGGCTCACGTACCGGGAACTGGCCGACGCCCTGGCCGAGTACGTGCGGGAGATGGGGTACACGCACGTCCAGCTGCTCCCCATCAGCGAACATCCGTTCGATGGGTCCTGGGGCTATCAGCCCGCGGGGTACTTCGCCCCCACGAGCCGTTTCGGCACGCCGCAGGACTTCATGTACTTGGTGGACACCTTGCACCAGGCGGGCATCGGCGTCCTCCTCGACTGGGTGCCCGCGCATTTCCCGACCGACGAACATGGCTTGGGCTACTTCGACGGCACCCACCTGTACGAGCATGAGGATCCGCGCAAGGGCCGCCACCAGGATTGGGACACCTTCGTCTTCAACTACGGTCGTCGGGAAGTCGTCAGTTTCCTCCTGAGCAACGCCCTCTACTGGCTGGATGTCTACCACGTGGACGGGCTCCGCGTGGACGCGGTGGCGTCGATGCTGTACCTCGACTACTCGCGCAAGCCCGGTGAGTGGATTCCCAATCAGTTCGGCGGGAACGAGAACCTCGAGGCGGTGGACTTCCTGCGGCGCTTCAACGAGGTCGCCTACGCGCACCATCCCGAGACCGTCACGGTCGCGGAGGAATCGACGGCGTGGCCGATGGTCTCCCGCCCCACGTACCTGGGGGGGCTCGGCTTCGGCCTCAAGTGGAACATGGGCTGGATGCACGACATGTTGCGCTACATGTCGCAGGACCCAGTGCATCGGAAGTACCATCACAACATCCTGACCTTTGCGCTGCTCTATGCCTTCAATGAGAACTTCGTCCTGCCGCTGTCGCACGACGAAGTGGTGCACGGCAAGGGGTCGATGCTCGGGAAGATGCCCGGGGATCCGTGGCAGCGGTTCGCCAACCTCCGGGTGTTGTACGGCTACATGTACGCGCACCCGGGGAAGAAGCTCCTCTTCATGGGCGGGGAGTTCGGACAGTGGGCCGAATGGGACCACGACCGCAGCCTGGACTGGCACCTGCTCGCGGGGGCACCGCACCGCGGGCTCCAGCGCTGGGTTCGCGACCTCAACACGTTCCTGCGCGGCGAGCCGGCACTCCACGAGCAGGACTTCGACCCGGCGGGGTTCGAGTGGATCGACTGCAACGACAGTCAGCAAAGCGTCGTGAGTTTCCTGCGGTGGAATCGCGAGCGTGATCGGCCCCTCGTCTGCGTGTGCAACTTCACGCCGGTGCCGCGCCACAACTACCGCGTGGGCGTCCCGTACGCTGGCGCATGGCAGGAGGCGTTGAACAGCGACGCCCCGCTGTACGGCGGCAGTGGGCAGGGCAATCTGGGGCAGGCGGAGACGGTGCCCGTGCCGATGCACGGGCACGGTCAGTCCCTCACGATTACGGTGCCGCCCCTCGGCGCGGTCCTGTTCCGCCGGGCCCCGCGTTGACCGACGCGGTGCGACAGCGGCAGGTGCGGACCGGGGGGTGCCCGTGAGTGGGCCGTCGGCGCTGGCCCGTCTGGCCGAGCGATGCGGCATCCGGCTGGACTATCACGACATCTGGGGCTCGGTCCACCGGGTGTCCGATGCGACCTGCCGTGGGCTGCTCGCGAGCATGGGCGAGGCCGCGGGCTCGGAGGAGGAGGCGGCGGCATCGCTCGAGCGGCTCGACGCCGCCGAGTGGCTCCGCGTCACGCCGCCGGTGCTGGTGGTGCGCGAGCCGCTGGCCGCCGTGACCGTGCCCCTCGCGGTGCCGGTTGCGCGTCTCGCGACGCCGCTCACGTGGACGCTGGGGCTGGAAGACGGCACGAAGCACGCCGGCACCGTGGCGCCCGACGCGCTCCCCGTCACGCAGCGCGGGCATGCCGACGGCGAGGAGATCGTCCGGCTGGCGTGGCAGCTTCCGCTCGTCCCGCCGCAAGGGTATCACGTGCTGCACGTGCACCCGGGCGAGAACGACGCGGACGCGGGATTCCGCACGACCGTGATCGTGGCGCCGGCCGCGTGTTTCCCGCTCGGTGCGTCCGGCGGGCCGCCGCGCGTCTGGGGTCCCGCAGTCCAGCTCTATGCCGTGCGCTCGCGACGCAGTTGGGGGATCGGGGATTTCACCGATCTGGCCGCTGTCGTGGACCTCTGCGTGGCCCGCGGCGCCGCCCTGGTCGGCGTGAGCCCGCTGCACGCGCTGTTCCCCGGCGAGCCGCGGCACGCCAGCCCGTACAGCGCGTCGAGTCGCGCGTTCTGGAACCCGCTGCACCTCGACGTCGAGGCGACACCGGAATTCGCCGAGTGTACCGCCGTGCAAGCCGACGTGGCGTCGGAGGGGTTTCGCGCGCGACTCGCGGCGGTGCGCGCCGCCGACGAGATCGACTATGCGGCCGTCGCCGCCCTGAAACAGCCGGTGCTGGAGGCGTTGTACCGGCATTTTCGCGAGCGGCAACTGACCAGCGGGGCGGAGCGGGCGGCGGCGTTCGATCGGTTTCGCGTCGAGCGGGGACCGGCGTTGCGGCGCTACGCCGTGTTCGAGGCGCTGGCCGAGCACTTCCGGTCGCAGGATCCACCCGTCCGGTCGTGGCCGGAGTGGCCCGATGCCTACCAGGATCCGGAGGGGCCGGCCGTCACGGCGTTCGCGGCGAGCCGGCGGAACCGAGTGGAGTTCTACGAGTGGTTGCAGTGGCAATGCGGCCTGCAGCTCGGCGCCGCCGCGCGCCGCGCCCGGGAGCGGGGGGCGACGGTCGGGCTGTACCTCGACGTCGCCGTGAGCGTGGATCAAGCGGGGTTCGACGCGTGGGCCGGCCGAGGGCTGTTTGCCCGGGGGGCCAGCCTGGGCGCGCCCCCCGACGACTTCAACCTCGACGGCCAGGATTGGGGGCTGTCGCCCATGGTGCCAGGGCGACTGCGGGACACCGCCTACGCGCCCGTCATCGAAGCGTTGCGCGCCAACATGCGCCACGCGGGAGCCGTACGGCTCGATCACGTCATGGCGCTCCAGCGCACGTTCTGGATCCCGGCTGGCGGCAGTGCGCGGGACGGCGCCTACGTGCAGTACCCCTTCGCGGACCTGCTCGGGGTGCTGGCGTTGGAGAGCCGTCGGAACGCGTGCGCGGTCGTCGGCGAGGATCTCGGGACCGTTCCCGATGAGGTGCGGGCCGAGTTAGCCGCGCTGGGGGTGCTGTCGTATCGGTTGTTCTACTTCAGTCGTGATGCCGACGGCGCGTTCCTGCCGCCGTCGGCGTATCCGGCTCAGGCGCTCGTGGCCGTGACGACCCACGATCTGCCCACCCTCCCGGGCTGGTGGCTCGGTCGCGATCTGGCCGTTCGGGCCGCCCTCCAGCTGTTCCCGGACGAGGCCCGGCGGCACCGGCAGGAGGCCGCCCGCCCGGATGACCGCGCGCGCGCCCTGGCCGCGCTGACCGGGGAGGGCTTGGCGCCGGCGGGCGTCGATCCGAGCACCGCCGACGGGGTTCCCCCCGAGCTCGTGGTGGCGATCTACCGCTTCCTGGCGCGGTGTCCCGCACAGGTGCTCACGGTCCAACTCGAAGACGTCCTGGGACAGGTCGATCAGGTGAACGTACCGGGGACCGTCGAGCAGTACCCCAACTGGCGGCGACGGCTCCCGGCGGACCTGGAAACCCTGGAAACCGATCCGCGTTTGGAAGGTGTGATAGCGGGCGTGCGGCGCGAACGGCCCACGCCGACGCCCTGACAGGAGAGCGAGGTCTCAATGGCAAGGACGGAGCTTGCCACCCTCGGCGGTGGCTGCTTCTGGTGTCTGGAAGCGGTGTTCGACGAGCTCCAGGGGGTCGTGGCGACCAAGTCCGGCTATGCCGGCGGCCACGTCCCCAACCCGTCGTACGAGTTCGTCTGTACTGGGACGACCGGGCACGCGGAGGTCGTACAGGTCACGTTCGATCCGGACGTGATCTCCTACCGCGAGCTGCTCGACGTCTTCTTCACGATCCACGACCCCACGACGGTCGACCGCCAGGGGGCCGACTTCGGGTCGCAATACCGGTCGGTCATCTTCACGCATTCGTCCGAGCAACGGGCGGTGGCCGAAGGTGTCCTTGCCGAGCTCGGGACCGGGGAGCTGTGGGACGACCCCATCGTGACCCAGGTGGCCCCGTTGGACGTGTTCTATCCGGCAGATCCCTCCCACGACGACTACTTTCGGCGGAACCCCGCGCGGGGATACTGTCAGGTCGTCGTCGCGCCGAAGGTCGCCAAGGCCCGCAAGGTGTTCGTCGACAAACTGAAGCGCTGAGGGCCGCCGTCGCGACTCCTCTAGCGCGCGGCTGGCATCCTCCGGGAGCAGGGTAGGCTCTGACAGATGGCACCCGGCATTCGGAACCCCCACGCGGTCAGCGGCGCGGACGCGATCCGCGCCGGCTTCGATCGTTACCACGAGACGTTCCTCGCGATCACGCGCCGGGGGAAACCGCGCTTCGAGCGGCGTGATTGGCAGGGTTCGCTCATGGATGCCCGCGAGCGGCTGGACCTCTACGAGCGCGTGGTGGGTGAGGTCGTGACGCATGTGCGACGCGCGCTGGGGGACCGGGAGCGGGAGGAGCCGCTGTGGGGCGCCGTGCGCACGGTCTACTCGGAGCGCGTCGCCGGGCATCCCGCCGGTGAGGTCGCCGAGACGTTCTTCAACTCCGTGACGCGGCGGATCTTCCGCACGGTCGGCGTCAACCCGGCGGTCGAATACCTCGATTATCTCTTCGAGCGCGTGCCCTCCCCGCTTGCCCTGCACCCCATCCGGACGTATCGCGTCGATCCTGATGCAGAGGCGACCGTGCACCGGATGCTGGACGACTGCCGGTTCGCGGCGGCGTTCGCCGATCTTCCGGGGGATGCCCGCCGCGTGGCCGCCGAGGTCGCGCGGGCCTGGGCCGCCGGCCAAGCGCCGATCACGATCGAGCATTTCGACGTGCTCGAGTCCGTGTTCTACCGACGAAAGGGCGCGTACCTCGTTGGCCGCGCGCGCGGCGCCAACCGCATCATGCCGCTCGTGCTGGCCCTGGTGCACGGTTCACGCGGGATCGTCGTGGACGCGGTGCTTTGCGCCGAGGCGGACGTGAGCGTCGTGTTCAGCTTCACGCGGTCGTACTTCCACGCCGATGTCGCCCAGCCCGCCGAGACGATCGAGTTCCTGCGATCCGTCATGCCCGTCAAGCCCGTCGGCGAGCTGTACAGCGCGCTGGGCTACAACAAGCACGGCAAGACCGAGTTCTACCGTGAGCTGCAGCGGCACCTGCGGCGCAACGACGAGCGATTCGAAATCGCCCCCGGGTCTCCCGGACTCGTGATGGCGGTCTTCACCCTCCCGTCGTTCGACGCGGTGTTCAAAGTGATCCGTGACACTTTTGGCGCGCCGAAGCAGACAACCCCGGGTGAGGTGAAACGACGCTATGAGATGGTGTTCTCGCACGATCGGGCGGGCCGACTGGTCGACGCCCAGAGCTTCGAGGGGCTGTCCTTTCCCAAGGCGCGCTTTGGCCGCGCGCTACTCACCGAGCTGCTGGACACGGCGTCGCGCACCGTGCGCGAAGACGGCGATGCCATCGTCATCGACCATGTGTACACCGAACGACGGGTACGCCCGCTCGATCTCTACCTCCAGGACGCCGAGGAGCCCGACGCCCTGCGGGTCGTGCTCGACTACGGGCAGTCCATCCGCGATCTCGCCGCGACCAACGTGTTTCCGGGCGATTTCCTGCTCAAGAACTTCGGCGTGACCCGCCACGGCCGGGTCGTCTTCTACGATTACGACGAGCTGCGGCTGCTGACGGAGTGTCAATTCCGCGACGTCCCGCCGCCGCGCTATCCGGAAGACGAGCTCTCCGACGAGCCCTGGTATCACGTGGGGCCGGACGACGTGTTCCCCGCCGAGTTGGGACGCTTCATTCCCTTTGCCGGCCCGTTGCGCAAAGCGTTTCTCCGGGCGCACGACACCCTGTATACGACGGCCTTCTGGCACGACCTCCAAGCGCGGCTCGTTGCCGGGGAGATCGTGGATATCTACCCCTATCGGCAGGCGGTGCCCCCGCGCTAGGCCGTCTGGTCGAACTGCTCCTCTTCGGTCGAGCCATGCATGGCCAGCACGGAGGAACGGCCCTGCGTGACGGTCGTGGTGATATCGTCGAAGTACCCGGCGCCGACGAACTGCTGGTGCTTGACGGCCTCATACCCCTGCGATTCGGCGGCGAACTCCCGTTCCTGCAAGGCGGAGTAGGCGGCCATCCCCCGCTCGCGGTAGGCGTGAGCCAACTCGAACATCCCGTAGTTCAACGCGTGGAAGCCCGAGAGCGTGACGAACTGGAACTTGTACCCCAGGGCGCCGAGATCCTTCTGAAAGCTCGCGATCTGGGCGTCCGACAGATGGCGCTTCCAGTTGAACGACGGTGAGCAGTTGTACGATAGAAGCTTGCCGGGGAACTTCGCGTGGATCGCCGCTGCGAACTGCCGGGCTTCGTCGAGATCCGGCCGGGAGGTTTCGAACCAGAGCAGATCGGCGTACGGCGCGTAGGCGAGCCCGCGCGCGATGGCCTGCTCGATCCCGCTCCGCACGTGGTCGAAGCCCTCCGGCGTGCGCTCGCCCGTGAGGAACGGCCGGTCGTAGGGGTCGATGTCGTTCGCGAGGATCGTGGCACTGAGCGCGTCCGTGCGGGCGATCAGCACGGTGTCCACCCCCGCGACATCCGCCGCAAGCCGTGCGGACACCAGCTTGTTGATGAACTCGCTGGTCGGTACCAGGACCTTGCCACCGAGGTGCCCGCACTTCTTGAGCGAGGCGAGCTGGTCTTCGAGATGCACGCCCGCCGCCCCGGCTTCGATCAGGTGCTTCATCAATTCGAACGCGTTGAGCAGCCCCCCAAAGCCCGCTTCGGCGTCCGCGACGATCGGGACCACCCATTCGATGGTGTGCTCGCCCCGCTGGTGATGCACCTGATCGGCCCGCAGCAGGGCGTTGTTGAGCCGCCGGACCAGCGCGGGAGCGCCGTCGGCGGGATACAGACTCTGGTCGGGGTAGACCTCCCCGATCGTGTTGGCGTCGCCGGCGACCTGCCAGCCGGAGAGGTAGATGGCCTGGAGGCCGGCCTGGACCTCCTGGATTGCCTGGTTCCCGGTCACGGCACTCAGGACGGCCACATAGGGTTCGTCGTGCAGCACCTGCCACAGGCGTGCGGCACCGCGGCGGGCCAGAGTATGATCGATCTGGACAGTGCCCCGCAGCCGCCAGACGTCCTCGGCTGAGTACGGGCGCGTGATGCCCTTCCACCGCGGATCGGATGTCCACCGCCGTTCCAACTCGGTCACAAACGCACGCTTCGGCATGGTCGTAGGCTCCATACGGTCAGTCGATGTGGTCGTAGGCCACCAGGGTCAGCCACTCGGGGCAATCCGGGGCCGTCATGAGCTGCTCGAACAGCGTGGCGGCCAGCGGGAACTGGGTCTTGGCATACCCGCGGCCGAGCTCCGCCTTGAGACTCCCCAGCACGTCCCGGACCGTGGCGCGGACCAACGCGGCGTTGACCGCCCGGCCATCGTCGAGCGGCACCCGATGCCGCATCCACTGCCAGACCTGCGTACGGGAGATTTCGGAGGTCGCCGCATCCTCCATGAGATCGTAGATCGGCACGCAGCCACTGCCGCGGAGCCAGGCCTCCAGGTAGCGGACGCCGACATCCACGTTGTGTCGCAATCCAGCGGCCGTGACCGTCCCGTCCGGAACGGCGAGCAGGTCGGCCGGCGCGATTCGCACCTCGGCGCGAGTCCGGTCGATCTGGTTGGGCTGCGGCATGTGCTCGTCGAAGATCGCCTTGGCGATGGGGACGAGCCCGGGGTGCGCTACCCAGGTGCCGTCGTGGCCCGCTCGGACTTCGCGCAGCTTGTCCTGGCGCACCTTCTCGATCGCCCGTGCGTTGGCGGTGGAATCGCCCTTGATGGGGATCTGGGCGGCCATACCGCCCATGGCGTGGATGCGCCGTCGGTGGCAGGTCTGGATCAGGAGGTCGACATACGAACTCAGGAAGTGCCGGTTCATGGTGACCTGGTCGCGATCGGGCAGGACGAAGGCCTCCCGATCCGCGAAGGTCTTGATGAAGCTGAAGATGTAGTCCCACCGACCGCAGTTGAGCCCGGCGGAGTGGTCGCGCAGCTCCCACAGAATCTCGTGCATCTGGAAGGACGCCAGGATGTTCTCGATGAGCACCGTGGCCCGGATGCTCCCCCGCGGTACGCCGACCGCGTCCTGCGCGAAGACGAAGACGTCGTTCCACAGGCGGGCCTCGGCCGCGTGCTCGAGCTTCGGCAGGTAGAAGTACGGGCCCGACCCCCGCTCGAGCTGCTCCTGCGCATTGTGGAAGAAGAACAACCCGAAGTCGAACAGGGAGCCAGAGATGGGATCGCCGTCCACGAGGCAGTGGCGCTCGAGCAGGTGCCACCCGCGCGGCCGCACGAACAGCACGGCGGTCGTCGGGTTGAGCGCATAGCGCTTGCCCTGGGGGTTGGTGAACGTGATCGTGCGGCGGACCGCGTCACGCAGGTTGATCTGCCCATCGACGTTGTTGGCCCACGTGGGGCTGTTGGCGTCCTCGAAGTCCGCCATGTACACCGACGCGCCGGAGTTGAGGGCGTTGATCACCATCTTGCGATCCACCGGACCCGTGATCTCGACGCGGCGGTCCTGGAGATCGCGGGGGATGGCGGCGACCGTCCAGTCGCCCTCACGGATCGTCCGCGTGTCCGGGGCGAAATCGGGCATGGCGCCGCCCTTGATCGCAGCCCGGGCCGCCGCGCGCCGCTCCAACAGATCGCGGCGACGGGGCTCGAACTCGCGGTGCAGCTCGGTCAGAAATCGCAGGGCCGGCGTGCTCAGCACTTTCGCCTGGGGGCCGGTTGGCGGGGTCGTGAGCCGCAGACCGGACGCCGGCGCGGGGCGCGTCGGGCGCGGGCGTCGCGGGGCGCGTTTCTTCGTGCTCATGGGAGTTGTCCTCGGAGACGATGCGCCGAACTATACGGAGCGTCACCAAACGGCGGCAACGGCGGGCGCGGCCACGGGGCGCGGAGCGCCCGTGTTGCGCTGCCCGGTCCCTCGCGCCGGCAATCGGTGTCACCCGTCACGGGTTTCCCGACGCGCCGTCGCTAACGTATACTACGAGGTTACGGAACTCTTGGAGATCGTATGGAGACGGCATGCGGCGTGCTCGACTGATCGACCGCCTCCGCTACCTGGGGCCGGCGTCCGTGTCGGTGGGGCTCCTCGTAGCCTGCGCGTCCCGCGCTCCGGTGCAACAACCCCCCGAACCGATCCTCATGGCGCCGGACACGATCGTGCTGGTGGATACCGTCGTGCAGACGGCGGAAACGCGGGAACTGCAGCGCCGGGTGGCGGCACTCGACCTCCAGATTCTCGAGAAGGACGCGCAGATCGCCGGCCTCGAGCGGCGGCTGGAGGAGGCCATTCGGGAGGTCGTCCGGTCCATGGCCCGTGCCCAGTCCCTGGCCACGCGCGCCGAAGCCGCGGCGGCCCTAGCAGAAGCCGAGGTGGCCGTGCAAGCCATGCAGGGGCGGGATCCGGCGGGAGCCACGCAGGCGAGGCGCATGTTGGCGCTCGGTCAAACCGAGTTCACCGATCGGAACTACGGCGGCGCCGTCTACCTGGCGGCGCAGGTGAAGGACGCCGCCCGCGATCCGCGCGCCGGTGCCGCACCCAGTGTGGCGCAGCCGGGCGAGGTGAAGTTCGCCGTGCCGGTTCCGCTGGTCGTGGGTACGCGCAGCAACGTGCGCGACGGGCCCGGCATCAACTTCACGGTAGTGGCGACGCTCGAAAAGGGCGCGGCTGTGACGGGGCTTGCCCACGCAGGGGAGTGGGTGCGGATCCGCGATGGGCAGGGGCGCGACGGGTGGATCTTCCGGGCACTCCTGGAGGGCCAACCGCCCAGCCGGTAGCAGGAAACCGGGCGGTCAGGCCTTCTTCACGGCGCGCCTTGGGCCGCGCTTGGCGGCCACGACACGGTTCCGACCCTGCTGTTTCGCGGCGTAGAGCGCTTCGTCTGCTGCCGAGATGACCGCTTCCGGGTTCGTGCCGTGGATCGGGAACTCGGCGACGCCAACGCTCGTGGTTACCGGCCGCCGCTCGGGATCGCCCGCGAAGCCGGTCTGCACGCGTTCGCGGATGCGCTCGGCTACCCGCACGGCCTCCTCGAGGTCCGTCTCGGGGAGCATGACGAGAAACTCCTCGCCCCCGTATCGCGCCGGATAATCCACCTCCCGAATGCACTCGCGCAGCAGGGCGGCGATTCCGGTGAGGACGTCGTCGCCGGCAAGGTGCCCGCAGGAATCGTTGTACTGCTTGAAGTGGTCCACATCCAGCATTACGACGGCGTAGGAGTACTCATGCCGGCGGGCTCGCAGGGTCTCCTTGTCGAGCGTCTGCATGAGATGCCGGCGGTTGTACAGCCCGGTGAGGCCGTCGGTGATCGAAAGCCGTTCGAGCTCGGCGTTCTGCCGGCGCAACAGCTCCGCACGCTCGTCCAGCTCGTGCTTGTTCTCGCGCAGCCGTTCGACCATGCCGTTGAAGATCTCCGTGAGATACGACAGCTCGCCGCCCCCCACGACGGGCAGGTCCACGCCGAGGTTGCCATCGGCGACCTGCCCGGCGCCCTGCGTGAGCCGGGTCAGCGGCCGGACGATGAGCAAGCCGAGCAGGTAGGCCAACAGACCGACCCCCACGAGCAGGGCCGCGACCGTGAGCATCGTGATCGAGCGGAGCCGATGGATCGGGGCGTAGGCGTCGCGCTCGGGGAGCTCCGCGATGACCGACCAGCCAAGCTGCGGGGCCGCCGACATGGCCCCGAGGACGGGTTCGCCGCCCAGCCCCTCGTAGCTGGCGACGGTGCCGTCGCCGGTCTGGAGCTGCTCGAGGATCGCTTCGGGGACGACGTGCCCGCGGAGTTCGCCCCGCAACCCCACGTCGGTCGTGATGAGCAGGCCGCTGGGCTGCGTCAGCAGCATCGTGCCGGTCCCCGTCGGCGCGGCCCCCGCCAGGATGCGCTCGACGGACCCGAGGCTGACCGTGGTCGTGAGCGCACCAACGACCCGACCCCCGCCGGCCGCCACGGGCACCGCGAGGGCGACGATCGGGCGGCCGAGCGTGGAATCCCAGACCGGGCGACCGAGCACCGGTTTGTCCTGGCGGATGTCGGCGAGCCACTCGTCCGGCAGCTGATGGGGGGTGGCGGCCGTCGTCGCCACGAGCCGGCCATCCACGGACCACGCCTGGAGTTCGCCGTAGTCGTCGACCTTGGCCTTCACCGAGCGCAGGTAATCGGTCAGGCGCCCCGCCGCGCCGCGCCCGCGATCCAGGATCTCACTGACCTCGTAGGAGGCGCCGAACACCCGCAGTTCGTAGATCCGATCCTTGAGCCACAGATCCGTCTCGCGCGCGGCCTGCCGACTGGCACGCTGCAGGCCCTCCACGATCTTCTCCGTCAGCGCCGCCCGATTTTGCGTGTAGGAGAGCCAGGCGGTGGTCGCGGAGGGGATCAGCGTAGCCAGCAGCGCAAAGGCCACGATCTTGTGCTTGATGCGGTCGAGCCGCATCGGGCGCAAGACCCTGGCGACGGAATGCTCGAATGAGGTGATACGCATGGGTCCGGAGGCCCTCTCCGCTTCCGACCGGTGTTCCCTAGGATAGCATGCCCAGGGAGCCCGAGGCCAGTGGCGCTCCGGGGGTGGGAATCGCTAGGGTTTTCCGAGCCGCGCGGCCGGGTGGAAGCGGCGTTCCACCCACTCGGCGCCGGCGAGGGCCAGGAGGCCGAGCGCCGCGATCATCGCGCTGGCGACGCCGAAGCGGACCTGCAGCATGTCGGCCAGCGTCGCTGGGCCCAGCGGGGTCGCCGTGTAGAAGTCCGCCACCAGCGGGAAGACCTCGCCGAAGACGTAGACCCCGGTCACCATGCCCGCGACGAGCATCAGCGCATCGAGCCTGCCCGAGGCGAACCCCACACAGCCCGTGCCCGGACAGTAGCCGCCGATCACAAAGCCGGCACCGAACACCAGGCCGCCGGCGAGCTGGGGGAGGAGAAACGTCGCCGGCAACTCGATGCGGCCGAGGTCCACCGCGCCGACGCCCTTCTGGTTTGCGTGGGCCGTCTTCCGACCTGACACCCGCATCACGCGCTGACCTGATAGACAACCGCGGTCGCCCCTGGGTACCTTGCAACCTTCGTGACACGGCGCGCCGGAGACCGGAGCCGAACGTGCTTCGGAGGAGGGCGCGGTTTTCCTGGATGGGGCAATGCAGCTCAGGCAATCAGTCGCGGCCAGTGTGGTGCTTGTGGTGGCCGCGTGTGCAGGGGAGTCGAACCCGGCGCTCAATACGCTCGCGGACAGCGCGAGCTATGCGGTGGGGATGAACATGGGGGCCTCGTTGCGCGAGGTGCGGGACGAGATCGCGCTCGACGCACTGGTGCAGGGGCTCCGCGACATGACCGAGGGGCGGACGACCCGGCTCAGCGAACAGGCCGCCGGGCGTGTCCTGCAGACGTTCGCGGCCCAGGTCCAGCAGCGACAGTCGGAGGGACGGATGGCGCAGGCCGACAGCAACCGGCAGAAGGGTGACGCGTATCGAGCCGAGAACGGGAAGCGGGCCGGCGTACAGACCACGGCGAGCGGTCTGCAGTACGAGGTGCTCACGGCCGGGAGCGGGGCGAAGCCCAAGGCCACCGACCGGGTGCGGGTGCAGTATCGCGGGACGCTCGTCGACGGCACGCAGTTCGACGCCACCGATGCCGGCGAGCCCGTGACCTTCCCGCTGAATCAGGTGATCCCCGGGTGGACGGAGGGCATGCAGCTCATGCCGGTCGGGAGCAAGTACCGCTTCGTGGTGCCCCCGGCTCTGGGGTACGGCGCCGGCGGTTACCCGCCGGACATCGGGCCGGAGATGACCCTGGTTTTCGAAGTGGAGCTGGTCGGTATCGAGCGGTGACGGCGTGGGCGGGGTGGGGCGCCCCGGCGCTCCCCCCGCCCGCTCACGCCGTGGCGGCGTGGACGGCGGCGAGGATCTCCTCGTCCGTGAGTAACCGCTCGGACTGCTTGGCGGCGGCGAGCACGGCCTGCACGACATCGGGCGTCGCGGGGAGGTCGCGTTTCGTGAGGTAGTACACGACGTTCGAGGCGCCGGACATGTGCCCGATCTCGATCTCCTGCTCGCGCCCCACCCAACTGGCGGGCACCCCGCTGTAGACGCGGTCGGCGAGCCACGCCGCCCCCTTCTTCTGGGCCTTGATGACGGCGGCCGCGTGAACCCCCGTCGCCGTGCGGAACGCATCCCGCCCGACAATCGGGGTATTCACGGGAATCGGGACCCCCACGGCCCGGGACACCGCCGCCACGTAGTCCGGCAGGCACGTGAGGTCGTCGTTGCGCCAGCCGAACAGCTTCAGGTTGACGAGCAGCTGCTCCATGGGCGTGTTCCCCACCCGCTCGCCTACGCCCAGGGCGGTGCCGTGCACGCGGGTCGCGCCCGCTTCCAGCGCCGCCACCGTGTTCGCAATGTCCAGCCCGCGGTCGCGGTGGCCGTGCCAGTCGATGCCGACACGGTCGGCCACACCGAGCTCGCTGAGCACCCGCCGCGTCCAGGTCACGAGGTTGGACACGCCGCGGGGCACCGCGGCGCCCACCGTGTCGCATAGGCAGAGGCGCTTGGCGCCCGCGTCGATCGCGGCGGTGAACAGGACGCGTAGATCTTCCGGCGCGGCGCGGATCGTGTCCTCGGTGACGTACATGACGTCGAGCCCCTCGGCCACGGCGAACTCGACCGCCTCACGGCTGTGCCGCAGGATCCGCGCGAGGTCCCACTCCTCGGCGTACTGTCGGATGGGGCTGCTGCCGATGAAGACGCACGCCTCGATCGGCACGCCTGTCTTCTGCACGACGTCGGCGATTGGCTGGATGTCCACGATCATGGTCCGCGCCGCGCAGTTGGCCCGAATCCGGAGTCCGTGATCGGCGATCTCGCGGCAGAGCCGCTCGACGGCCTCGCGCTGGCGCGGCCCCGACCCGGGAAGCCCGATATCCGCCGTCTCGATCCCGAGGGCGTTCATCAGGTGCAGGATCTCGACCTTGAGCGCGAGGGGCGGATCGGTCACGGAGGGGCTCTGCAACCCGTCACGCAACGTCTCGTCATCGAGCATGGCCACCTGGGGGCGCGGCGGGACCTCCGACCCGACCGCGGCCCAGTCGTAGATCAGTTGCTCTTCTGCAGGCAGGTGCGGCATGGAGCGATCAGCCGGCGGCGGCCGCGCGCCCGAACTCTCGCGCGCGGTCCAGCAACTTCGTGGCGGTCTGCTCGTCTCCCCGGGTGCGGTGAATCATCGCTAGGTGATAGACGCTGCTCACCTCCCCCACCCCCTCGTCCATGCTGCTCCGGAACTCGCGCGCGGCGGCGTCCGGATCCTGGCGGCGCTCGTGGATCACGCCGATGTGGTACCGCGCCATCAGGTACTCCGGCGTGAGGGTGGTACAGCGCTCAAAATGCTC
The DNA here is from genome assembly GCA_029862925.1 of Gemmatimonadota bacterium. Taxonomy (GTDB): domain Bacteria; phylum Gemmatimonadota; class Gemmatimonadetes; order Gemmatimonadales; family GWC2-71-9; genus JAOTWJ01. Next base: position 48,574 of record JAOTWJ010000001.1, on the reverse strand, counting down.
CAGCGCCTGTTCCAGCTCGCCCGCGTGGAACAGCGCGATGGCCAGGCGGTAGTGCGCCGCGTTGTAGCGCGGGTCGATCTCCAGACACCGACGGAACGCCTGGATGGCGCCCGGCATGTTACCGCGGTGATAATGGGCGACTCCGAGATCGTAGGAGCACACGACGAACGAGGGGGCGAGTCGCAGGGCCTCCTCGTACCGCTCGATGGCCCGGTCGAGCGTGCCCTGGTGGAAGTAGACGGTGCCCAGCAGGTGGTGCGCGAGGGCCGAGTCGGGCTGTGCCTCGACGAGGCGCTCCAACTCGCGCCGCGCCTCTCGATCGCGGCCCTCGGTCTCCAGCGTCAGGGGAAGCAGCAGGCGGCGATCCACCCAGGCATCCCGAAGAAACATGCCGCATTCGGCACAGAACTTATCGGTCTGCGCGGCCTCGCGGCCGCAGCGGGAACAGCGCATCGGTCTCATCTCCTCTCCGGTCGACGACCGGTGTCCGGCTGGGTGTGTCTAAGATGCTGCGGCGGGACGGGCGGTGGCAACGGCACTGCCGCGCCCCGGCGTGAGCGGTCGCGTGTGCGCGGATATTGTGATATTGCTTCATCCCCATGCCGACGTGTGCGCCACCGAGGAGCGGTGGATTCCGTGACACCTGAGGTCCCACCCGACCGTCCGCCGATCGTCGCCGCCAAACCGCCGGCGGCACGTCGGAGGGCGGGCGCGGTGCTGCGGGCGGTCGCGGGGCCCGTGCCTGCCCTGACCGCCGCCTGGGTGGCGGCGGTGGCGCTGGCGGTTACCCAAGAGCCCTTTCGCGCGCTGTATGTGGTGCTGGGATTGCTCGGGGCGTTCGTCGCGGGCCTGGTGGGGGTGGGCGGGGCCATCCTCATGTTTCCTCTGCTGCTGTATGTGCCGCCGCTGGCCGGGCTCACGCCGCTGGCGGTTCACACCGTGGCCGGCGTGACGATGATCCAGGTCGCGGCCGCCGGACTCGCCGGGTTCCTGGGTCACTTGCACCACGGAGCGGTTCGCGGAGCCATCGTGGCCACGTTGGGCAGTGCCATGGTGGCGGGGTCGCTCGCGGGCGCGCTCCTCTCGAGCCGGGTGTCGGCTCCGGCGCTCACCGGCGTGTTTGCCTCCCTCGCCCTGGTGGCCGCGATCCTGATGTTCCTCCCCGCCCGCTGGATGCCGCGCGAAATCGATGCTGCGGAGATTCGGTTCAACATGCCGCTCGCGGTGGCCAGCGGGCTCGTTGTGGGCGTGCTCGTCGGACTGGTCGGTGCCGGCGGTGGATTCCTGCTGATTCCGTTGATGCTGTTCCTGCTGCGGATTCCGATGCGGGCCGCGGTGGGGGCGGCCCTGGGGATCGTCTTGCTGTCCGGGCTCGCCGGGGCCGCCGGGAAGATCGCGACCGGTCAGGTCGACTGGCTCCTCGCGCTCGCCCTGGTGGCCGGCGCCCTGCCGGGCGCCTGGGCCGGCGCGTCGGTCAGTCGCCGCACTCGCCCCCGCGTGCTCGGGCTCATCCTCGGTGGGGTGATCGCGGCGGTCGCCGTCAAGATGTGGTGGGAGATCCTCGGACCCTGACGTTCACCCGGTTGCTCGGCACGAGTTCCTCGATACCTTTCTAGGCGTCCGGCGCAGCATCTCCTCGGCAACGATTCACCGACGCGGGTGACGTGGCGAAAGTCTCTGAGCTCAAGGAGCGCGCACGCGCGCTGGAGCAGCAAGGCGCCCAGGACAAGGCACTCGCCGTCTATCGCCACATCCTGACGCACCTGGAGCGGACGCCCGCGATCCGCGACGAGCTGGCGCTCTACGTCAAGGTCGGTGACCTCTCCCTCAAGCTGGGCGATACCACAACGGCGATTGCGATGTACGAGGAGGCGGCCGACCACTACGCCCGTGCCGGCTCGGACCAGCGCGTCATCGCGCTGTGTGTCAAGCTGCTGCGCGTGGCGCCAGGCCGTTGGGATGCGTTCCGCGTGTCGGTCGAGCGCCTGCTCGAGCACGGACACGTGCACGCCGCCCATGCGGTGCTGACCGACTACGCGCGCCGCGCCAAGCTGCCCCATCTGGTCGTTGGGCTCCAGCCGTATGCGGGCCGTCCCGACGCCGAGGTCCGGGCTGGGGTCACGGCGATGCTGGCGGAGCTGGACCAAACGCCGCCGGCCGAGTCGCCGGACGAGCGCGCGGCCGCGGGGCCCGACGATGTGCTGGAGGTGACCCGCGACGTGTCGCCCGGCTCGGCGAGCATCCCGACCCCGCCGGCCTCGCGCGCCCTGCCCGAGCGGCTGCCCGCACCGCCGCCGGTACCCCCGAACGTGCACGCACCACCCCCGGTTCCCCCCAAGGTGCCCACGCCGCCACCTGCCCTGGCCCAACCCAGCCCGCTGCCGCCCCGGGGGCCGCAGGTCGGACCCCCGCCGCGGCAGCGGGTCGCACCGCCGCCGACGCCCCGCGTCGAGCGTCCACCGGCCCCGCGTGCCGCAACACCGCCTGCGCCGCGCCCGGCGCACCCGGCGCCCCCGCGGACGCGTCAGGAAAGCCGTGCCGCGGTGGGGAAAGTGTTCTTGACCGCGGACCGGCGCCGGCGCGATCGACGCCCCGCGATTGCGGTAGCGGCGGTGGTGGTCATCACGGGGGCGGCGGTCGCCGCGTACATGCTCGGCCTCCCGCCGTTCGGGAGCCGCGGGGAATCCGCGCAAGGGGGCCAGCCGCCTCCGCGTCCCGTGCCTCGGGCATCGGCACCGGCTGATTCCCTCCGTGCCGAGACCGACACCGCGTTGGTGCCCACGAACACGCTGAGAACCCTGGCGCAGCCGGAAACGGCGCTGGCGGCCGTTCCGGCCCCGCCCCCGGTGACTCCCCCGGGCGCGGGCGAGACGGGGCGCGCGGCACCCGACCCCGCGGCCGACCGCACCGCGCCATCGCTCCCCAGGGGCGCCATGATCATCAGTGGCTTGCCGATCGTTTCCGTGACGCAGGTTCCCGCCGGTGGTCGGCCCGCGTTCCGCATCGTCCAGCGACTTCCTTCCGGCGAAACAGTCGCGCTCAGCGCACTGCCGCTCGCCGCCGGCACCGACACGACCGGAGTCGGTCAGCCCGAGGTGACGGCGGCGACCGCCGACACGAGCGCCGGCAGGGTTCGCTTCTGGAGCTACCTCGTGAACGCGCGCGGGCGCGTCGAGCCTGACACCCTCGAGGCGCTGCTCCGCCGCCTCGTGCGAGCCGAAGCCCGCTAGCCCGCTCCGCCGCGCACGCCCGCGCGGCCACCTTCGCCGACGTTATCTTCCCGACCCCGCGTCGATGGACGCCGCGGGAGGTCCGGAGGTTCCCGTGATTCGCTCGTCCGTCCTGGTCCCAGCGCTGGCCACACTCGGCCTCATCGCCGCCTGCGGGCCGTCGGACCGCGCGGATCTGCCGTTCGTCCGCGATATCCACTCCTACGCGCGCCCCGAGATCGCGCGCGTTACCCATGTGGCGCTCGACCTGCGCGCCGACTTCGAGCGGCGGCAACTGTCGGGCAGCGCGACGCTAACGCTCGACCGCGCGCGCGACGCCGCGGAGGTGGTGCTCGACACCCGAGACCTCGCGATCGAAGCCGTCACGGACACGGCGGGCTCGGCACTCGAGTTCGTCCTCGGGACGCCCGATTCGATTCTCGGCCGCCCGCTGCGCGTCTCCCTGCCGCGCGACGTGACGGTGATCACGATCCGCTATGCCACCAGCCCCGACGCCCCCGCGTTGCAGTGGCTCGACCCGGCGCAGACGGCGGGCGGGCAGCAGCCGTACTTGTTCTCGCAGGGCCAGGCCATCCTGACCCGCACGTGGGTGCCCACGCAGGACAGCCCCGGCATCCGCCAGACGTACGCCGCGCGCCTCGTCGTGCCGGACGGGCTGCGGGCCGTCATGAGCGCCGAAATGCTCACACCAGACGGAACGGCCGTCCCCGGCGGCCGGGCGTTCGCGTTCCGGATGCCCGAGCCCATCCCGCCATACCTCTTCGCCCTCGCGATCGGCGACATCGCGTTTCGTGCGACCGGACCGCGGACGGGCGTCTACGCCGAGCCCGCCGTCGTGGAGCAGGCGGCGGCCGAATTCGCCGATCTGGAACGGATGGTCGAGGCGACGGAAGCGCTGTACGGTCCCTATCGCTGGGGGCGCTACGACGTGCTGGTGCTGCCCCCGTCGTTCCCTTTCGGGGGGATGGAGAACCCGCGGCTGACGTTCGCGACCCCCACGATTCTGGCCGGCGACCGCTCACTCGTGGCGCTCATCGCGCATGAACTGGCCCACTCCTGGTCGGGCAACCTCGTGACCAACGCCACGTGGAGCGACTTCTGGCTCAACGAGGGCTTCACGAGTTACCTCGAATTGCGCATCATGGAGGCCGTGTACGGCGCCGAGCGCGCTGCCATGCTCGAAGTGCTCGGCCGCCAGGACCTGGAGACCGCCATCGCGGAGTTCGGCGCCGATTCCAGCCGCACGGTCCTGCACCTGAACCTGCGCGGCCACGATCCAGACGACGCCGCCACGCCCATCGCCTACGACAAGGGAGCGGCGCTGCTGCGGACGATCGAGACGAGCGTGGGGCGCGACCGATTTGATCGGTGGCTCCGGGACTATTTCGCCCGCCACGCCTTTACCTCCATCACCTCCGCCGACTTCCTGCGCGATATCAGGGAGCACCTCATCGCGGGCGATCAAGAGCTCGAGGACCAGCTTCAGCTCGAGCGATGGGTGTATGGGCCGGGACTGCCGGGGAACGCCGTCGTCCCGCACTCCGAGGCCTTTGCGCGGGTGGACGCGCAGGTCACGCGATTCCAGCAGGGATCACCGGCGAGGCAGCTCTCCGCGGGTCGCTGGTCGACCCAGGAATGGCAGCACTTCCTGGGCGCGCTGCTTGCCGATTCACTGACCCGCGAGCAACTGGCCGACCTCGATCGCACGTTCGGCCTCACGCGGTCGGGCAACAGCGAAGTGCTGGTCGCGTGGCTCAGGATCGCGATCGCGCACCGCTACGAACCGGCGCTCCCGGCGCTCGAGCGGTTTCTCACGAGTCAGGGCCGGCGCAAGTTCCTGCGCCCCCTGTACGCGGATCTCATGGCGCGCGCGTGGGGCCAGCCCTTGGCGCGGCAGATCTACCGTGTGGCGCGGCCGCGCTACCACACGGTGAGCACTCGGACGATCGACGCGATCGTGCAGTAGGCAGGCGCGGCGGCGGGACGCGCCCGCCGCGGCCACTGGATCGCTAGCGACGCATCGGCATGTGCGGCGCCATCTCGGGCGTCGGGACCATGATGTGCACGTAGGGTGTGCCCTTCCACATCACCCACGGCCCGCCGTTGTTCGGATCCGTCGAGAGGCCCTCGAGCATCGCGGGATCGGGCACGATCACCATAATGTGCGGGATGTTGCGGTCGATCCATTGATTGTCCGGCGTGGGGCCTTTCGCGTATGGGTCCGTGTTGGATTCGGCTCCGCTGCCGGCCAGCATGTACCCGAAGCCCATCTTCGCGTACGTCGGCTTGGTCTTGGTCATCCACGCGTGGGCCCAGTTTACCCACGGCCCATCCAGGCACATGGGATCGGTGCCCGTGTTCTCGGGCATGTCGGGGAAACAGGTCCAGCCGTTCGTGCCGGGCCGGAGGACCGTGTTGTCCCAGTCCATGATCGTGGCCTGGTCGGTGACCGACGTCGGGGCGGAGCTGAGGGCGCTGGCAAGCTTGGCCTTCTTCGCCGCGTCCTTGGCGGCGTCCTGCGCACGAAGGGCGCCGGCGGTGAGGGTGGCGAGCGTGAGCGTGAGGGCGACGGTGCGGTACATGCTACCTCCTGGTTGGACGTGCCGGCGGGCGCCCGCCCGCCCGAACGCACGGGGACTGCGGATCCAGGTACTCGACAGCGCGATTCAAGATTCCCGACTTGGTGGGCCTGTCAAGCGGCGCCCGTCGATCGGTAGTCCCAGCGCCGCCGACCGACTAGAATTCGTGCGAACGCGCGCGCGCGCATCTCGCGCGAACCCCTTGTCACGCAAATACTTGCCACTCGGTGGCGTTCACCTGTTGAGCCATGGACGACGACGATGACGACCGCAGCCCCCGCCCGAACCGACTTCCTCAAGACCCTTGGCATCGACGACGTGAACCATGGCGGCTTTGGGGGTGAGTGGTTGGGCTCCGGCCCTGAACTCGAGGTGATCACGCCCATCGATGGCTCGCGCATCGCGACCGTCCGGCAGGTGACCGAGGCCGAGTACGATCGCATCGTCGAGCGTGCCCACGCCGCATTCCTGGAGTGGCGCAGAGTCCCGGCGCCGGTGCGCGGCGACGTCATCCGCCGGCTCGGCAACCGCCTGCGCGAGGTGAAGACCGAGCTGGGCCAGCTGGTGACGCTCGAAATGGGGAAGAGCATCGCCGAGGGCGAAGGGGAAGTGCAGGAGATGGTCGACATCTGCGACTTCGCCACCGGACTCTCGCGTCAGTTGTACGGGCTCACGATGCACTCCGAGCGGCCCGACCATCGCATGTACGAGCAGTGGCATCCGCTTGGCGTGGTCGGGGTCATCAGCGCATTCAACTTCCCCGTTGCGGTGTGGAGCTGGAACACGGCCATCGCCATCGTGTGCGGCGACAGCGTGCTCTGGAAACCGGCCAGCAAGACGCCGCTCACGGCGATTGCCTGCACGAAGCTCGCGCAGCAGGTGAGCGAGGACGCCGGCGTGGATCCGGCGCTCTTTTCGCTCGTGATCGGCAAGGGGTCCAGTGTGGGCGAGCGCCTGCTCAAGGACCCGCGCATTCCGCTCGTGTCCGCCACGGGCAGTTGCCAGGTGGGCCGGCGCGTCGCCGAGGTGGTGGGCACCCGGTTCGGCCGCACCATCCTCGAGCTGGGCGGGAACAACGCCATCATCGTCACCCCGAGCGCCAATCTGGATCTCGCGCTGCGGGCCATCCTCTTCGGTGCCGTAGGCACGGCCGGCCAGCGCTGCACCAGTACGCGGCGCATCATCGTGCACGCCTCGGTCAAGGAGGAGGTGGTCCGCCGACTCGTCCGGGCCTACGAGGGAATCCACATCGGTGACCCACGCAACCGGAACGTCGTCATGGGACCACTCGTCACCCCAAACGCCGTGCGGGATCTGCAGAACGCGATCAAGCGCGTGAAGGAAGAGGGGGGCAAGATCCTCTACGGCGGAGACGTGCTGGAAGGCGCGCAGTATCCCGGCGGCCACTACGTGAAGCCGTGCATTGCCGAGGCGCGGAACGAGTTTGCGATCGTGCAGGAAGAGACGTTTGCGCCGATTCTCTACATCATCGAGTACGGCAAGCGATCCTCGACGCCCCCGCAGGCCGTCGCGGAGCTCGAGGAGGCCGTGGCGATCCACAACGGGGTTCCGCAGGGACTGTCGTCGGCCATCTTCACCGAGCACGTGCGCGAGATGGAGTGGTTCCTGTCGGCACGCGGCTCCGACTGCGGCATCGCCAACGTGAACATCGGCACCAGCGGTGCGGAGATCGGTGGCGCGTTCGGCGGTGAGAAGGAGACGGGCGGCGGCCGGGAATCGGGCTCGGACGCGTGGAAGGTCTACATGCGTCGCCAGACCAACACGATCAACTGGGGCACCGCGCTGCCATTGGCGCAGGGCCTCACGTTCGGCGACTGACGGGGGCACGCCGCGAGGATGTCTGCGGGGCCGGGACGGTCGTTCCGGCCCCGCGGTCGTTGCGTCCTCTTCTCTCCGGCCGGCCAATCCCGTATCGTAGGAAGGAAGGGCAGGGTCCGGCATGAGCGCTCCGTTTGGTACCGTGACGCCGACGCGGCACTGGCACCGTCTCGACGATGGGCGCATCCAGTGCGACATCTGTCCCCGTGCGTGCAAGCTGCGGGACGGACAGCGCGGGTTGTGCTTCGTGCGCGGGTGTCAGGATGGCGCGATCGTGCTCACCACCTACGGGCGGTCCAGCGGGTTCTGTGTCGACCCGATCGAGAAGAAACCGCTCAACCACTTCCTGCCCGGCACGCCGATCTTCTCGTTCGGAACGGCCGGCTGCAATCTGGCGTGCCGCTTCTGCCAGAACTGGGACATCAGCAAGTCGCGCGAGATCGACACGCTGGCGGACGCGGCGTCGCCCGAGGCCATTGCGGCCGCGGCCGAGCGGCTGGGCTGTGGGAGCGTGGCGTTCACGTACAACGACCCGGTGATCTTCCACGAGTACGCTATCGATGTGGCGCAGGCGTGCCAGGCCCGCGGGCTCAAGGCCGTGGCCGTGACGGCGGGCTATCAGTGCACCGAGCCGCGGGCGGAGTTCTACCGGTGCATGGACGCGGCGAACGTGGATCTGAAGGGCTTCAGCGAGCGGTTCTATCACGAGTTGTGCGCGGGGCATCTCGCGCCGGTCCTCGAGACGCTGCAGTATGTCTGTCACGAAACCGATACGTGGCTCGAGATCACGACGCTGTTGATCCCGGGGCAGAACGACGGGGACGCGGAGCTGGACGCGCTCACCCGCTGGGTGGCCGACGAGCTCGGTCCGGAGGTGCCGCTCCACTTCACGGCGTTCCATCCGGACTGGAAGATGCTGGACACGGCGCCGACACCGCCGCGGACGCTCCGTCGGGCGCGGGAGATCGGCCTCGCGAACGGACTGCGGCACGTGTACACCGGTAACGTCCGGGATCTCGAAGGCGGCACGACCTTCTGCGCGGGATGCGGCGCCCGACTGATCGTGCGTGACGGCTACACGATCCGCGAGTACCGCCTCGCGCCGGACGGCCGGTGCCGCGACTGTGGGTTTCCCTGTGCCGGCGTGTTCGCGGCGGAGGCGGGCCACTGGGGCACGCGCCGCCTGCCCGTGCGGATGAGCGTGTGACGCCGTCGCCCCGGCTCCAGCTACCGACCTTGGGGCCCATCCTCCGCGGCGCGGGGAATGGGGCCCGACGCTTCCCGCTGACCATCGTGGCCGCGGTGGTGGCGGCCTTGGCCGCGTTTCTAGCCGTGGAGGAGATCGGCAGCGAGGACCTGCACGCTCGACTCCTGCTCACGGCCACCTTGGGCCTGCCCCTGTTCACGGGCCTGCGGCTGCTCGCCGGCTCGTGGCGATGGGGCGCGGGCGCGCGCTGGGGTGTCGATGCCCTCGGCGTCGCGGGGCTCGTGGCGTTCTACGTCGCATGGCCCCACTGGCCCGAGCCGCTGCAGGCGGCGCGGTACTTCCAGGTGAGCGCCGCGCTCCACCTCTTCGTTGCCTTTGCGCCGTTCGTCGGCTCGGCGGAGGGGCCCGGCTTTTGGGAGTACAACCGGCTGCTGTTCGAGCGCATCCTGGCCGCCGCCATCCTGACAGTGGTGTTGTACGCGGGGTTGGCCATTGCCCTGCTGGCCCTGGACCAACTGTTCGGCGTGGACGTGCCCGAGACGGGCTATCTGCGGCTCTGGGCCGTGATCGCCTTCGTCTTCACCACCTGGTTCTTCGTCGCGGACCTGCCCGACGACGCCCGGGGGCTGGATACCGAGCGGGACTACCCGCCTGGGCTCAAAGTCTTCACGCGGTTCGCGCTGCTGCCGATCGTGGCGATGTACCTGCTGATCCTCACCGTCTACTTCGCCAAGGTGCTGGTCACGTGGCAGTGGCCGAGCGGGTGGATTGGATGGCTGGTCTCCGCGGTGGCCGTGGTCGGGATCTTCTCGCTGCTGCTCGTGCATCCGGCGGCGGACGATCCCGGTGATCGCTGGGTGCGGGCGTACGCCCGCGGGTTCTTCGTGTTCCTGCTTCCCGCGATCGTGATGCTCTGGCTGGCGATCTGGCAGCGGGTGGCGCAATACGGGATCACCGAGCGCCGGTACTTCCTGCTCGTATTGTCGATCTGGCTCGCCGGCATCGCGGTGTACCAGCTGCTCACACGGGCGAAGGGCATTCGGATCATCCCTGCCTCGCTCTGCGCCGTCGCCGTCCTCACCTTCGCGGGACCGTGGGGTGCGTATCGGGTGTCCGAGCGCAGTCAGGTGCACCGCCTCGCCGACATCTTCGAGCGGCACGGCCTGCTGGTGGAAGGCCGGGTCCGGCCGGCGGCGGGGGACGCCGTCCCGTTCGAGGAACGCCGCGAGGTGGCGGCGATTCTCCGGTATCTGGCCGAGACGCATGGCTACAGCGCGATCGCGCCGTGGTTCGGCGACACGCTCGCGGCCATCGACACAGCGGGAATGGGGCGGAGGCGGAGCGCCACCCGCCGGGCCCAGGCCGTGGCTCGGTGGCTCAACGTCGAGTACGTCGAGGCCGGGCGGAGCGAGGGTGAGGCGCCGTTCCGGTTTGCCGCCTCGGATGCGGTTGGGCCGGTACCGGTGGCCGGCTACGACGTGCTGCTTCGTGTCACCGAGTGGCGGGCCGGGCCGGCCGTGCCGCCCGTCGGGTGGGCCGTCCGCGGGGTGCGGCCCGGCGCGAGCCTCGTCGTGTATCGCGATGGTGCGGTGGTGCTGCGGTTCGCGGTGGACAGTCTCGTCCGGCGCCTGCGCGCCCTGCCGGAGACTCCCGCGGATTCGGTGCCGGCCGACAGCCTGCGGCTGCGGGTACGGGGCGAGGGGATGGAGAGTGTGTTGCACGTCCGGACGATGAGCGGCCGCGTCGTGGGGGACTCGGTCCGGATCCTCAGCTTTGCGGGTGAGGTGCTGATCCGAGGCTCGGCCCGGCCCCGCTGAGCCTCCAACGCCCGCGCCGGGCTCCGCGTAGGACAAGCGGCCACCGACACTCAGACACACCACACAACACCAGGAGAAGGCCGTGATGCACTGTCGCGCCCGTCTGCTTCTGCCGGCGCTCCTGCTGGCGAGCGCCTCGACGCTGTCCGCCCAGGTCTCCAGCCCGCTCGATTCCTCCATGCTCGCCGCGTTTCGCTGGCGGCCGATCGGGCCCGCCAACATGGGCGGCCGGATCACCGACATCGAAGGCATCCCGAGTCCGTCCAAGACGTTCTTCGTGGCCGCGGCGGCCGGGGGCATCTGGAAGACCACGAATGCCGGCACGTCGTTCCGTCCCGTGTTCGACGACGAACGCGTCATATCCATGGGTGACCTCGCCATCGCCCCCAGCGACACGATGATCGTGTGGGCCGGCACGGGAGAGGAAGACTCGCGCAATTCCATTTCACCCGGCGGCGGGATCTACAAGTCTACCGACGGCGGGCTCACGTGGACGCTGATGGGCCTTACGGAGACGCAGACGGTCGGCCGGATCGTGGTGCATCCGACCAACCCCGACATCGTGTACGTGGCGGCGCTCGGTCACATCTGGGGTTCCAACAAGGAGCGGGGACTCTACAAGACCGTCGACGGCGGGACGACGTGGCAGCTCGTCAAGTTCGTCAGCGATCGCGCCGGCTTCGTGGACGTCGCAATGCATCCCGGCAATCCGGATGTGCTGTTCGCGGCGAGCTGGGAGCGCGTGCGTGGCCCCTACTTCTTGAAGAGCGGTGGCCCGGGGAGCGCGCTCTGGAAGACGACCGACGCCGGCAGGACATGGGTTGAGGTGAAGGGGGGCGGCTTCCCGGAGACCTTGAAGGGCCGCATCGGGATCGCCATCGCGCCGAGCGACCCGAACGTGATCTACACGATGGTCGAGGCGGATTCGGTGCCCGGCGGGACCGAGCGGCTCTCCGGCCTGTACCGCTCGGCCGACGGCGGCGTGACTTGGGAGCGCACGAGCAAGAACAACGTGCGGCCCTTCTACTACTCACAGGTTCGCGTCCACCCGACCAACCCGGATCGGGTGTACTGGTCGTCCACGCCGGTGAACGTCTCTGACGACGGCGGCAAGACGGCCAAGAACGCCACCGTCGGCATTCACGTCGATCACCACGCGCTGTGGTTCGATCCGACCGACCCCGACCACTTTGTCGTGGGGAACGATGGCGGGGTCGCGCAGACGTGGGACGGCGGGGGCAACTACGATTTCATCAACATCCTGCCGCTGGGCCAGTTCTACCACGTGAGCTATAACATGGAGATTCCGTACCGGGTGTGCGGTGGCCTCCAGGACAACGGCACCTGGTGCGGTCCCAGCCGCCGGGCACGCGGTGACATCACCAACTTCCATTGGTTCTTCATCAACGGGGGCGACGGCTTCTACACACAGCAGGATCCGCACGACCCGAACGTGGTCTACGCGGAGTCCCAGGGCGGGAACATGGCCCGGCTCGATCTCGGGACGGGCGAGCGGAGCAGCCTGCAGAAGCCGGACTGGCGGCAACGCTGGACACTGTTCGAAGACTCGGTGGCGGTCGACTGGCCGGACACGACGGTCCGGCCGGCGCGCGCCCTGCGGCAGCGGCTCGACGATCTGCGGCGGCGCCAACGCGCGGATTCGATGGCCCTGGATCTGCGGTGGAACTGGAACACGCCGTTCCTCATCTCGCACCACAACCCCAACGTGTTCTACGCCGGGGCCAACAAGGTGCTGAAGTCCGCCAAGCGCGGCGACGATCTGCACCCCATCTCGCCCGACCTGACGACGCGCGATACGATGCGGATCCGGATCAGCACGAGCGCCACGGGCGGGATCACCCCGGACATCACAGGCGCGGAAACGCACTCCACCATCACGGCTCTGGCGGAGTCGCCCCGGCGCTTCGGCCTGCTGTTCGCCGGCACCGACGACGGCAACGTGTGGATGACCCACGACGACGGAGGGACGTGGGAGAACCTCACGGGCCGATTCCCGGGCGTGCCGGCCAAGACCTGGGTCAGCCGCATCGAGCCCTCGCACCACGACACGATGACCGTATACGTGACGTTCGACCGGCACCGGGAGGACGATTTCAAGCCCTACGTCTACGTCACCACGGACATGGGGAAGACGTTCCGATCGATTGCGGCCACGCTGCCCACGGGCGGTCCGGACTTCGTCCACGTGATCCGCGAGGATCCTCACAACCGCAACCTGCTGTTCGTGGGCACCGACGTGGGTGCCTACGTGTCACTCGACCGCGGCGCCAGCTGGCAGCGGTTCATGACCGGTCTTCCCACCGTGCCCGTGCACGATCTGGCGATCCACCCGCGGGATCGCGAGCTGATCGCCGCGACGCACGGGCGGTCCATCTGGATCGTGGACATCGCGCCGCTCGAACAGCTGGCGGACTCCGTGCTGACCGCGTCCGCGCATCTGTTCGTGCCGAAGACGGCCTACGAGTTCGGTGACCGCCCCATCGGTGGCGGATCACCGGGACACAAGTGGTTCTCGGCGCCGGGGGTCGGGTCGGAAGCCGAGTTCGTCTATCGCCTGACGAGCGGCGAGCCGCGGGCGCGCGCGCGGCTCGTGATCACGGACGTCCGCGGCGACACGGTGCAGGTCGTGGAGGGCCCGGGTGGGCCCGGGGTCCACCGGGCCACCTGGAACTTCCGCGCGCGGCCCACGGCGCCGGACTCGCTTTCACCGGCCCAGCGGCGCGACAGCACGCAGTTCATGCAGCGCGTGGAGGTCGTGTTCGACTCCCTGGCCCAAGCCGGCATGAACCCGATGATGCTCGACCGGATCAAGCAGGCCATCAAGACCGGCGACTTCCAGAGCCTCGCGCGCCGGTTGTTTGGCGGCGGCGGCGGGGGGCAGCGCCCGGGCGGACCGGCCCGCTTCAACGAGCGGCCCGGCGAGACGTCGGGACCCGCGGGTCGACAGGCGTCGGAGGGCGAAGGGGCCCAGGCGGGCGAAGAAGGCAGCGAAGCGGCGATGCCCGGCCAGAGCCAGCTCCGGGAGATCATGCAGGCCCTCCGGCCGCCAGGGACGCGGGGCGGCGGCTTCGGCATCAGCTATCGAACCTACAACCCCGGACGCCGCGGCGCCGGCCCGATGGTCGATACCGGCGATTACCTCGTCACGCTCGTGGCCGGCGACCAGACGCACGGTCGCGTGCTGCGCGTCGTGCGCACGACCGCGGGGGAGGGCAGCGGGTTCGGGTTCGAGGAACACTGACCGTCCGAGGATGGGGCGAGCGGCCTCGTCTGCCTGTGCGGACGGGACCGCTCGCCGCGTACGGCATCCGCGGATACCTTTCCCAGGCCTTTCTTCGTCTTCGCCATCCGGAGCGACTGCCATGCGTCACGGGCTCCGTGCGCTCGTTCCCACGATCTGTCTGGTTTCCGCCATGTTTCCGCTCTCCGATCTCGAGGCACAGCGCACCGCGAAGCCGGTGCTGCACGGACGCCACTGGGTGGCCATCACCGGGAAGCCGCTGGGCGCCACCGCGGGAGCCATGATGTTCCAGCGTGGCGGTAACGCCGTGGACGCGGCCTGCGCGATGCTTGCGGCGACTGCGACGATGTGGGACGTGCTGAGCTGGGGTGGGGAGACGCAGGCGCTCATCTACAATCCCCTGACGACACGCGTAATTGCGCTCAATGCACTGGGTGCGGCCCCGACCGGGGCGACGGCCGAGTTCTTCCGCGCGAAGGGGATGCGCTATCCCCCCAGGTACGGACCCCTCGCCGCGGTCACCCCGGGCACCCCCGGCGGCCTGCTCACCATGCTGGCTGAGTGGGGCACCCTCTCGCTGGCGGAAGTCCTGGCACCGGCGATCGCGATGGCCGACGGGTATCCCATCGAAGCGCAGACCGCCGACGCCATCGAGCGCGAAAAGGAGCGCATCAAGGGCTGGAAGTACTCGCGGGCCGTCTACCTGACGCATCCGGGCGAGGCGCGGGAAGCGCCGGCGGCGGGGGAGATTTTTCGGCAGGTGGACTTGGCGACAACCCTGGGCAAGCTGGTGGAGGCGGAGGCGAAGGCGCTCGCGGAGGGGAAGTCGCGCAAAGAGGCGATCGCCGCGGCCTACGAGCGGTTCTACCGGGGAGATATCGCCCGCGAGCTCGTGCGTGGCGCCAGAGAGGAAGGCGGGCTTCTGACGCTCGAGGATCTCGACCGCTGGAAAGTGTATGTCGAGGAACCGGTGATGACGACGTACAAGGGCATCGAGGTCTACAAGCTGAACACGTGGGTGCAGGGCCCGGTGATGCTCCAGGCGCTCAACATACTGGAGGACGTCGACTTGCCCGCGATGGGCTACAACAGTGCCCGCTACATCCACGCAGTGTATCAGGCGATGAACCTCGCCTTCGCGGACCGCGATTTCTACTACGGCGATCCGTATTTCCCGCCGGCAGAACCCATTCGCGGACTGCTCGCGAAGGAGTATGCGCGTGCACGCGCGGCGCTCATCAACTGGGAGCGGAACGACCCCGGCGTGAGGCCGGGAGACCCGTACCCGTTCATGGGGCAGACGAATCCATTCAAGGCCCTGCTCGACCGCTGGCCGCCGGCGCCGGCACCGGCGGCCCCCGAGACCACCGAAGCGTCCGAGACGTTCTCGCTGGGGACGACGTCCATTCAGACGGCGGACGCCGCGGGTTGGGTCGTGTCGGTGACGCCGAGCGGCGGGTGGGTGCCCGCGGTGATCGCGGGGCGCACGGGGGTCGGGCTGAGCCAGCGGATGCAGAGCTTCGTCCTCGATCCCGCGGAGAATCCCTTCAACGTGGTGGAGCCGGGCAAGCGACCTCGCGCGACCCTCACCCCGAGCCTCGCGCTCAAGGACGGACAGCCATTTCTGTCCTTCGCGGTGCAGGGCGGGGACACGCAGGATCAGAACCTGCTCCAGTTCTTCCTCAACGTGGTGGAATTCGGGATGAACGTCCAGGAGGCGGCCGAGGCCGCGAACTTCACGAGTTATCAACTGCGGGACTCCTTTGGTGACCATGCGGTCGAGCCGGGTCGGTTGACCCTGAACGAGCGTGTCCCCGAGTGGGTGCGCGACGAGCTCCGGGCTAAGGGGTACCGCCTGGATTTCCAGCGTCTCACGTCGGGGCCGATCAACGCGATCTACTTCGACCGCGCGCACGGCACGTTCTGGGGTGGCTCGAGCAACTACGGCGAGGACTACGGCATCGCGTGGTGAGCAGGTCGCGATGGCGCAATGTTGGAAAGGCGGAGGGACGGAATGATGGAACGGGAGCGGACGTCATCGTGAGGGGCGCACCAGGGCGGGTCCGGGGGCGGGCGGTGGCCCTCGCGGTTGTCGGGCTCGTGGCGACACCCGCGCCGCCGCAGGCGGATCCGCCCCTGCTCGGCTTCACCGCCGCCAGCGCCGTGCGGCAACGCGCGTTGGAGACCGAATTCGATCGCGGGCTCTCGGCCGATACCCTGCGGACCTGGATGCAGCGCATGACGCGTCTGCCCCATCACGTCGGCTCGCCGCACGGGCGTGCCAACGCCGAGTTCATGGCGGACCTGTTCCGGACCTGGGGCTACGAAGTGGCGATCGAACGGTTTGACGTCCTCTTTCCCACTCCGCGCGTCCGCGTACTCGAGCTCGTGGCCCCGACCCGGTACCGCGCGCGCCTGGCCGAGCCGGCGGTGCCGGGCGATGCCACCTCGCGCCTCACGCAGGACGTGCTCCCCGTGTACAACGCCTACTCCGCGGACGGGGACGTCACTGGCGAGCTCGTCTATGTGAACTACGGGGTTCCGGAAGACTACGTAACGCTCGCACGCCACGGGATCGACGTGCGGGGCAAGATCGTGATTGCGCGCTACGGCGGTTCCTGGCGGGGCATCAAACCCAAGGTGGCGGCGGAGCACGGCGCGATCGGCTGCATCATCTACTCCGACCCGCGCGACGACGGGTACGCGGAAGGCGCGCCCTATCCCGCGGGATCGTGGCGGCCCGAGTTCGGCGCGCAGCGGGGGTCCGTAGTGGACATGCCGCTGTATCCCGGCGATCCGCTCACGCCGGGTGTCGGGGCGACGGCCACGGCCCGTCGCCTGCCTCAGGACTCGGCCCGGTCCCTCGTGAAGATCCCCGTGCTCCCGATCGCCTGGGGCGACGCGCGTCCACTGCTCGCGGCGCTCGGTGGACCGGTGGCTCCGCCGGCGTGGCGCGGCGCGCTCCCGCTCACCTATCGATTGGGGCCGGGACCGGCGCGCGTGCACCTGCGGCTCGCGTTCGACTGGCGACTCACACCGGCGTACAACGTGATTGCGCGAGTGCGGGGCCGCGAGCTGCCGGACGAGTGGGTGATTCGGGGGAACCACCACGATGCCTGGGTGTTCGGCGCGCAGGATCCGGTGAGCGGCATGGTGGCCCTGCTGGAAGAAGCGCGGGCGGTTGGTGCCCGGATGGCCGCGGGGTGGCGACCCCGGCGGACCATCATCTACGCCGCGTGGGATGCGGAGGAACCCGGTCTGCTGGGGTCGACCGAATGGGCGGAAGCCCACGCCGACGAGCTGCGAACGCACGCCGTGGCCTACATCAACTCGGACAGCAACGGGCGGGGATTCCTGGGGGTCGGCGGCTCTCACACCCTGGAGCGGTTCGTCAACGAGGTGGCCCGTGACGTGGTGGATCCGCAGACGGGTGTGTCGGCGGCCGAACGGGCCCGTGCCCGACGCCGCGCGCAGGGCACGCGGGAGGCGGACGGGTCGGGCGACCTCGCCATCGCGCCGCTCGGTTCCGGATCCGATTACACGCCGTTTCTCCAACATCTCGGTATTCCCTCATTGAACGTCGGGTATGGCGGCGAGGATGCGGGCGGCGAATACCATTCCGTGTACGACTCCTACGAGCACTACGCGCGGTTCGGCGACCCGACGTTCGCCTACGGCGTGGCGTTGGCGCGGACCGCCGGCCGGGTGACGCTCCGGCTTGCCCAGGCCGACGTGCTGCCGCTGCGGATGAGCAACTTCGCCGTCCACGTGGCGAGATACCGCGACGAGGTGACGGCCCTCGCCGACGCCATGCGGCAGGAGACGGAACGCCGCAACGCGCTGCTCGGGGACCGGGTCTATCACCTGGCCGCCGACCCGACCCGGCCGTTCGTCCCGCCGGATTCGCTGCCCCCGGTGCCGCACCTCAACTTCGCCCCGTTGCAGAACGCCGTCACTCGCCTGGAGCAGGCGGCGACCGCGTACGACGCCGCGCTGGCCGCGCGCGGGCTGCCCGCGGATTCCGCGACCGGCCGAGCGCTCAATGCGGTCTTGCTGCGGGTGGAGCGGCTGATGACGCGGGAGGCGGGACTGCCGCGGCGCTCCTGGTTTCGCCACCAGGTGTACGCGCCGGGGTTCTACACGGGGTACGGCGTCAAGACCCTGCCCGGCGTCCGCGAGGCCATCGAGGAACGGGCGTGGGCGGAGGCCGAACAGCAGATCGCCATTGTGGCGGCGACACTCGAGGGCGTCGCCGACGCGATGACGCGGGCGCGGGCGTTGCTGGGAGGCGACTGATCGACTACGCGTACATCTCGTACGTCGGCTGGTACATCGCGGCTCGCACCTGCTTCGCGAGGTCCTTGGGCCTCGGCGCCTGCGCGAGCCCGCTGTCGTAGGCCTCCTGGGCCACGGCCGTCGCGATCTGTGCGGACACCTCCCGGATGCTGTTGAGAGGCGGGAAGATGGTGCCCTGGGCGAGGTACTCCTCGGTGACCATGTGCGCGAGGGTGTTGGCCGCCACGTAGAACATCTCGTCCGTGACGCGCGTGGCACGGGCAACGATCACGCCGAGCCCGAGGCCGGGGAAGATGTAGGCGTTATTGCCCTGCCCGGGCACGTACGTCCGACCGTCCAGATCGACGGGCGGGAACGGGCTCCCGCTCGCGAAGATCGCACGACCCTCCGTGTACTTGTACGCCTGCTCGGCCGTGCACTCGGACTTGGCCGTGGGGTTGGACAGGCTGAAGATCATGGGTCGCTGGTTGAACTCCGCCATGCGCCGCAGGATGCGTTCGGTGAACGTCTGTGGCTGGCCCGACACGCCGATGATGCCCGTCGGCTGCAACGCATCGACGACCTCGGCCAGGTCCTTGACCGCGGCGTGCTCGTGGGCGTAGGGCAGCTTGTGCTCGGCAAGATCGGTCCGCGCCTTCACGACGAGGCCCTTGGAGTCCACAAACCAGATGCGCGCGCGCCCCTCGTCGGGCGTGACGCCCTGCTTCACCATGGCCGCCACGATGAGGTTCGCGATGCCCGTGGCCGCCGAGCCCGCCCCGTAGAAGAGCAGCCGCTCCTGCGGCAGCGGCCGGCCGGTCAGCCGGGTTGCCGCGATCAGACCGGCGAGCGTCACGCCCGCCGTGCCCTGGATGTCATCGTTGAACGTGCACGCCCGGGGCTGATAGGTCTCGAGGAGGTGGATGGCGTTCTCGGTCGCGAAGTCTTCGAACTGGAGCAAGGCGTGGGGGAAGACCGCCTGCACGGCCTGCACCAGCTCTTCGACGAGGTCGGCGTACGCATCGCCGCGGAGCCGCTGCTCCAGGATGCCGGTGTAGAGGGGGTCGCTGAGCAGCTGCGCGTTGTTCGTGCCCACATCGAGCATGATCGGGAGACAGCGCTGCGGATGAACGCCGGCCAGCGCCGTGTACAGCGCCAGCTTCCCGATCGGGATGCCCATCCCCTGAGCGCCCTGGTCGCCCAGGCCGAGAATGCGCTCGCCGTCCGTCACGACGATGACATCCACATCGCGCGTCTGCCAATGCTCGAGCACCTGCTTCACGCGCCCGCGGTCGTGCGCGGTGACGTACAGTCCCCGTCCCCGGCGGAAGATGTGCCCGAACTTCTGGCACGCTTCCCCCACCGTTGGGGTATAGATGATCGGCATCATCTCGGCCACGTTGTCGAGCACGACCCGGTAGAACAGGGTCTCGTTGCGGTCCTGCAGTGCGGCCATGTAGATGTATTTTTCGAGACTCGACGTCTTTTCTCGGAAGTTCTCGAGGATGCGGAACTGCTGCTCCTTCATGGAGAACACGCGGGGCGGCAGCAGCCCGCGCAGCTTCAGCGCGTCGCGCTCGGCCTCGGTGAATGCCGTGCCCTTGTTGTAGGCGGGGTCGTGGAGGAGGTCCACGCCGGTCGGTAGCGGACGTTGTGTACTCACGATAAGCTCCTACGGGGAATGAACTTGCGCGTATGGACTATACTCCGGCGCCGTGAATATTTCATGAGGATTCCGTGTGGCCGCCACGCCGCTCGCGCGCTGGTGTCGGCGGCGCTACTCGGGGCGGCCTGCGGCACTGGCGAGGGGACGGGCCCGGGGATTCCCTCACCGACGGTCTACGAGACCACCCACTTCGTCATCGTGGATGAAGCGGGGACGCCGGCCGCCGTCATCGACTCCCTCGGCGTGCGCCTCGAGGCCGAGTACCTGCGCGTCGCCGCGGCCCTCCCCACGCAGCCGGCCCCCGGCCGAATCACCTTCCGGGTGCTCGCGGGGCGCGGGATTCCGTTCGTCACGCCGGGCAGCCGGCTGATTGCCCAATGGGCAGAGGATCTCGCGCCTGAGTACGTCGTACATCAGTTGACCCATCTCTTCACGCGGTACCGGCGCAGCCCGTTCTTCGAGGAAGGACTCGCCGTCTACCTCACCGAGTTGCTCCTGCCGGATGACCGGACCGTCAACCCGTATCGCGGCCAGCCCCCGCATGCCTGGGTCTCCCTGTTCCAGCGGGAGACCACGCTGGTCTCGCTGTTCACCGCCGTGCGGGCGGGGGACTTCTCGTTCAGCTACTCTGGATCGGCGAGCGACGCGTTTGCCTGGCAGGTGTTCGTTCAGGCGGGGAGCTTCACGCGTTGGGTGATCGACACGTATGGGTGGACGACTTGGTGGACGCTCTACGATGTTGAGGATCTCGGCGCGGCCCTCGGCGGCACGACGCTCGACCTGCAACGGGCCTGGCTGGCGGCCGCGAGCCAGGCGTATCCCGACCCGCTGCCGTGCGCCACGGCGCTGGCCACCCGCGGCCCCTTGGGCGCGCGCGAGACCTTCTGGTGTGCCAGCGCCGAAGGGACATCGGCGCGCTGAGGGGCCCGGTCGCGACCCGGGCCGCGGCCGACCGGTCTACTGTGAGTTCAGAATCAGCGGCAAGCCGTCGCGACCGCCGACGATCACGATCTTGGCGTTCTGTGACTGCGCCAGGGCCTGCGTGGCTTCGATGCCCTTCCAACGCAGCAGCCGCTCGTCGATCCCTTGGGCCACGATCCGCTGGAAGTCGGCAATGCCCTGTGCCTCGATCCGCTTCCGGTCGGCTTCCTGCCGCTCCCGGTCCAACACGAAGCGCATCTGCTCCGACTGCTGCTCCGCCTGGAGCTTCTGCTCCACTGATTGCCGGAGTTGGGGCGGCAGCGTGATCGACCGCAGCAGCACTTGGCCGTTCGTGAATCCGCGCGCGGTCAGCGCGGGCGTGAGGCCCTCCAGGACGCGCTCTGCGACCACTTCTCGGCCCGACGTGTAGAGGGCCTTGGCCTCGAACGACGCCGTGGCGCCCCGCAGCTCCGACCGCAGCTGGGGCACGATGAAGACCCGCTCGTAGTCCGTGCCGAGCGAGCGGTAGACTTCGGGGGCCTGGGCTGGCGTCAGATTGTAGAGCAGGGTCACGTCGAGCTGCATCACGAGCCCCTCGCTGGAGGGCGCGTCGGCCGTCTCCGTGACCTCGTGGGTGCGCACGGACATCTTGTGCACGCGGGCGAGCGGATTCACGATCCGCACGCCGGGGTGCAACACGTTGTCACTGACGTTGCCGAACAGGTCCCGGACGCCAATGTGGCCCGCGGGAATGACCGTGACGGCGCTGGCGAGGAACAGAGCAAGGGCGAGCACCGCCGAGATGCCCATGGCGCTGGCCCGGCTGACGGGATCCCGCGCCGTGCGGGACGTCGCGAAGCCGGCGACGAGGACCACGAGGGCCAAGAGGACGAGCCACATGGAGGTTTCTCCGGTTTGGGGGACTGCCCGTAAGGTTAGGGGGCCGGCCCCGGCGTTGGTACCCGGGGGCCCGGCCCGGGCAAGGACGGGTTGACCATGCGCGTGGATTTTCACACGCACACGAGCCGCTCCGCCGACGCCCTGACGAGCCCGCGGGCGCTCGTCGCGCGGGCGGCGGCCGCGGGCCTCGACCGGATCGCGGTCACGGACCATGGCCGGATCGACGGCGCGCTTGCCGCCGCCGACGTTGATCCCGACCGCGTGATCGTTGGGGAAGAGGTCCACTGTCGGGAAGGCGTGCACCTGATCGGGCTCTACGTGTCGGCCCACGTGCCACACGACTTGTCCGTGCGGGACGCGGCAGGGCGGATTCGTGACCAGGGCGGGGTGGTGTACGCACCGCACCCCTTTGCCTATCCGTGGGACCCCGCGCGCAAGGCCGATCTGGTGCTTGGGGTAGCCGAGTTGGTGGAAGTCTTCAACGCGCGGGCGTTCTTTCCACCGTGGAACCGCCAGGCCGCGGCGGCGGCAGCGGCCCGCGGTCTCCCGGCGGCCGCGTCGTCCGACGCGCACTTTCCGTGGGAAATCGGTCGTGCGTGGACGGAACTCCCGCCATTTGCGGGGGCCGCGGAGCTACGGGCGGTGGTGGCGCAGGCCCGGCCGGTACCGCGCGTGCTCACCACGCCCGTGGTGCACGGCCTGTCGCTGGGGCTCGAGCTCCTGCGGACGCTCGGGCGCTGACCGGATCAGCGCTCGGGGGAGGAGACGCATGGTGGCTCCAGGCAGGATGGTCTGATGCCAAGCTACGAGCGCCGGTCGGAGACCGCCGGAGGGCCGGGGCCCGCCCGCCGTTGCCTTACAGCCGGGGCGCCGCGCCGAAGAACGCCCGTCCGTGCCACGAGTGCCGCGCCGCCGTTTCCCAGCGCCCTTCGCGCACGTCGCCCAACGTGGGCACCGTATTGTCGAACACGATGGTGTCCTGGGTGACCTTCCCGGCGTCGGCTCGTGCGCCGAACTCGGCGCGCGACGCGCGCTCCACCCCGTCACCGTCGCGGAAGTGCACGGGACCGTTGTCCAACAGCGCGGTCTCGAACCGGCGCTCGAGGTCGCGCAGTTGCCGCGTGAGCGCGTCGATCGAGCAGCCGGAGACCCCAGCCGCCCGCTCGTCGGCGGCGACGAGCAGGAATCGGTCGTGCCGCAGGTCGCGGCCGCACGTCAGCGGCTGGCCGTGGGCGGCCCAGCCGTCCAGAAACACGTTCACGGCGGCGAGCAGGGCCTCGCGCTCGTCCGGCGTGAGTTGCCGTGCCGCCGCGAAGATCCAGACCCGCGCGTGATCGGGCAGGCTCGCGAACTCGACTCGTGGCATGGGGTCCCCGTCGGCGGTCAGTGGAGGTCGGTGCGGGCCTCGGCTTCGAGCGTGAACCGCGGCACCGCCGCGACGAGCTCAGAGCCGTCGTCCTGCACGAGATAGTACTCCCCCTCCATGTACCCGCTCGCGGACTTCAAGATGCAGTAGCTTTGGTACTCATGGACACCACCGGGTGCGAGCACCGGTTGCTCGCCCACCACGCCGTCCCCGGCGACCTCCGTGTCCTCGCCGATGTCGTCGTGAATGTGCCAGCGGCGCCGCAGCAGCTGCACGCGGTGCTCGCCCACATTCTCGATTCGCACCGCGTACAGGAACACGAACTGGCCGAGGTCCCGCCGGGAGTGGTCGTCGAGATAGCGCGGCCGGACGGTGATCCGGATCCCGGCCGTGATGGCATAGAAAAGGGGAGGCTGTCCCATGACTCCTAATGTACTCAACCCCCCGGACCGGTTGCTGCTCGGCCCCGGCCCGTCCAATCCCGACCCCGTCGTGGCCGGGGCCATGGCCCGCCCGCTCGTCAGCCATCTCGACCCGTTCTTCCTGCGCACCATGGACGAGACGATGCGCGACCTGCGGGCCGTCTTCCGCACGGTGAACCACCACACGATTCCCATCTCCGCCACCGGCACCGGCGGGCTCGAAGCCATCATGTTCAACCTGGTAGAGCCCGGGGACACGGTGGTGGTGGGTGTGATCGGGTACTTCGGCCAGCGGCTCGCCGAATTGGCGGAGCGGGCCGGCGCACAGGTGCGCCGGATCGAGGTCCCCTGGGGGGAGATCATTCCGGCGGAGCGGATCGCCGCGGAGCTACGTCGCGGCCCCGTCAAGCTGGTAGCCGTGGTCCATGCCGAGACGTCCACGGGGGCGCATCAGCCCCTCACTGCCATCGGCCGGCTGGTGCGGGAGCACGACGCGTTATTCCTGGTCGATTGCGTGACCTCTCTGGGGGGGATGCCCGTCGCGGTGGACGAGTGGTTCGTCGACGCCGCGGGTTCCTGCTCCCAGAAGTGTCTGGGGGCCCCGCCGGGGCTCGGGCCGGTGACGTTCGGGCCGCGGGCCATGGCCGCCGTGCGGCAGCGGCGATCGGCGCCGGCGACGTGGTACTTCGATCTCGAGCTCCTATTCCGGTATTGGGGGGAAGGCGGTGGACCCAAGGACCGCGCGTTCCATCACACGGCGCCGGTGGCGGCCATTTACGGATTTCGCGAGGCGCTCCGTCTCGGGCTCGAGGAAGGGCTCGAGCCCCGCTTCGCCCGGCACCGGGCGGCCCACGAGCGGCTGGCCGCTGGCCTCGCCGCCCTGGGGCTCTCGCTGTTCACCCCTCCGGCCCATCGGCTCCCGATGCTGAACGTGGTGCGCATCCCGGACGGCGTGGACGACGGCGCCGTCCGCCGCGATCTGCTCGCCCGAGGCATCGAAATCGGCGGCGGCTTTGGCCCCCTCAAGGGCAAGGTCTGGCGCGTAGGCCTGATGGGCGCCAACGCGACGACGGCGGTGGTGGACCGGTTCGTGGGTGAGTTGGGGGAGGTGTTGAAGAAGCGACGTGAAACCGCAAGCGTGAAGCGTGAAGCGTGAAACGGGAGACGCTCTCCCGGGATGTCGCGTCCCGCGTCACTGTTGAACTCGTGCCCGAACTGCACCAGGAGAAGTGGCGGAGGGTCGTGACGCGCAATACTGACGGGATGACGGGATGGTGCTATCCCGTCTGCCCGTTGTCAGTCAGGGCCCCGCAGCATCCTCCCCCACCACCGCCAGCCACCGGCCGTCGGGACTCACCGCGAGCCGGGTGATTTCGCGCACGCCATACGGGGCGAGGTCGCCGGCGTCCATCCACGTCGAGTCTTCTCCGGGGTGCCGCGTAAGAAGGCGGGTGCCGTCGGACGCGAACAGGACGCCCTGCCACCAAGCGAAGAAGTCGCGGCCTGGCGTGTCCACCAGGCGTGCGGTGTAGTCTCCATCGAGGTCCAGCATGTGGACGGCGAACCCCTCGCCCTCGCGCACGGTGAACAGGAGGCGGGGATCGTCGGCGCTGCCGACCAGCACGCGGCCGATGTCCTCCGCCACCACCCGTGACTCCCCCGAATCGGGATACGCCACATGCAGGGTCGGTGGGGTGCCCAGCACGAACAGGGCGACCGCCCCACCCGTGGTCCAGGCGTGGTAGCCCACGGGCGCCACGTTGGCGAGCAGGAGGCGGGGGTGGGAACCGTCGAGCTCGAACGCCCACAGCCGCTGGGTCGAGTCGCGCTCCACGCGGACGACCGAGAATGCGGTCTGCTCGGGGATCGGGGTCGGGGAGTATTCGCTCTCCGGCGTCTCCGTGAGGCGTGTGACCGTGCCCGTCGCCAGGTCGTAGCGATAGATGTCGGCCTGGCCGTCGTCGCGGATGGACGTGTAGAGGAAGCCCGAGCCGTCGGGCAGGAAGAACGGTTGGTTGTCGTAGCCGGGTCGGGCGGTCACGTTGGTCGGCGTGCCGAGTCGGGCCCGGTGCCCGTCGACGCGGAGAGGCACCAGGTAGATGTCTGTCCCGGGCACCTGTGCCGCCGCCGCGGACGGCAGGAACGCGGCGAGGAGACCGAGGGCCATCGCTGGGCCGTGGCACGCGGCCGCCAGCAGGAGCGGGACGAAGCGGGGCATGACGCCCTCCGAGACGAATCGGCGCAGCGTAACCCGTCGCGGGGTGACGAGCAAGAGGCGGGGCGCTGGTTTCGGGTCCACGCGCCCCGGGGTAGCTTTGGCCATGCGCACATCGTTTCGCCTCGTGGCGTGGCTCGCGCTGGCCCCGGGGGCCGCGGCGTGCGGGAGCGGCGGCCCGCCCGCGCCGCTGCTCCTGATCTCGGTGGACGGTCTGCGGCACGACTACCTCGACAAGACCGATCTCCCGCATCTCGCGCGGCTGGTGCGCGAGGGAGTGCGTGCTTCCCTCGTGCCCGCGTTTCCGACGAAGACGTTCCCGAACCACTACACGATCGTCACCGGCCTCTATCCCGAAGAGCATGGGATCGTGGCGAACACGATGTACGACGCCGCGCTCGACGCCTGGTTCAGCATGAGCAATCGCGCCGCGGTGCAGGATGGTCGCTGGTGGGGCGGTGAACCGATCTGGATCACCGCGGAACGGGCGGGTTGGCGCACCGCTCCCCTGTTCTGGCCGGGGTCGGAGGCCGAGATCCGCGGGCTCCGGCCCACGCACTGGGTGCCGTTCGACAACACAATGCCGAACGAGACGCGGATCGACTCGGTGCTCGCCTGGCTCGACGCGCCCGGCGCCGTGCGGCCGGTGTTTCTCACGCTGTACGTGAGCACGGTGGATGTCGCCGGGCACGACCACGGGCCCGAATCGGCGGAACTGGTGGCGGCTTTGCAGGACCTCGACGCCCTGGTCGAGCGCCTGCTCGCGGGGCTGGAGCGGCGCCAGTTGCTGGACGAGATGAACATCGTGCTGGTCTCGGATCACGGCCATGCGGCGACGAGCCCAGACCGGGTCATCGTGATTGACGACCTGCTACCGGCGGGCCTCGCCCGGATCGTCGACTGGTCGCCGGTGCTCCAGCTTCGGCCCGAGCCGGGGCTGGAGGACTCGGTGTACCGCGTGCTCGCCGGCCGGCACCCGCACCTGCAGGTCTATCGGCGGGCCGATGTGCCCGCGCATCTGCACTACCGGGCCAACCCCCGCATCCAACCGATCGTGGCCATTGCCGACGAGGGCTGGTCGATTACGACCCGCCGACGGTTGCGTGAGCGCCCCGCCGCCCTGATGGGCGCCAACCACGGATGGGACCCTGCGCTGCCGTCTATGTGGGGGACGTTCCTGGCCGTCGGGCCGGCGTTCCGCCAGGGTCTGGTGGGGGACCCCGTCGCGAGCATCCACCTGTACGAGCTGATGTGCCGGTTACTGAACCTGACGCCGGCGCCGAACAGCGGGAGTCCGGATTCGACGGCGTGGATGCTGGTGGGGAGGGCGACGGCCGAGAAGGGGAACAGCGAAAAGTGAAAACGGAAAAGTGACTGTCGACCCGCCGTCACTACGGTCTCTCTCACCCCCCGTTACACTTCTCACTCTTCCCATCACCCTCCGCGCAGAATCGCCCGGATCTTGGTCAGCAGCATGTCGACCGCCACACGGTTGCGGCCGCCCTGCGGCACGATGACGTGGGCGTGGCGTTTGCTCGGCTCGACGAACTCGAGGTGCATGGGCTGGACGGTCTCGAGATACTGCTGGATCACCGACTCGAGCGTCCGGCCGCGGTCCCGGAGGTCACGCCGCAGCCGCCGGATGAACCGGATGTCCGCGTCGGTATCCACGTAGACGCGGATGTCCATCAGGTCGCGCAAGTGACGCTCGGCGAGAATGAGAATGCCTTCCAGGATGACGACCTTGCGGGGCAGCGCGGTCCAGGTTTCGCGCGATCGGGTATGGGCGGCAAAGTCGTACACTGGCACCCCGACCATCGCCCCGGCCTTGAGGGTCGTGAGGTGGGTGACGAGCAACTCGGTCTCGAGGGCGTCGGGGTGGTCGTAGTTGATGTGCACGCGCTCGGTCGGCGGGACCGCGCTGCGGTCGTAGTAGTAGGAGTCGTGCTGGATCACCGTGACCTGGTCGGGACCGAGGGCGCGGACGATCTCGGTGACCACCGTGGTCTTGCCCGAGCCGGACCCGCCGGCGACGCCGATGACGATGGGATGAGACATGGGGAGAATCTATAAGAAACGAGCCCCCGTTACCGGGGGCTCGCGCATCCCGTTCCCAACCGGGCGTTAGGCGCCGCGGCCCTGCGCCACCTGCCGCTCCTCGCCGCCTTCAAAGTACTTGCGGTTCTTCTCGATATAGCTCTGCCACTCGGGCGGCACGTCCTCTTCCGGGAAGATGGCCGTCACCGGGCACTCGGGCTCGCAAGCACCGCAGTCGATGCACTCGTCGGGGTGGATGTACAGCTGGTCCTCACCCTCGTAGATGCAGTCGACGGGGCAGACATCCACACATCCGCGATCCTTCGTGCCGATGCAGGTCTCAGCGATGATATAGGGCATGGGTCGAACTCCCGCAGCGACCGTGAATCGTGTGGCGGAATGTTGGGCAGACCCCGAAGGCGTGTCAAGTGACGCCGTTTGCCCCTGGCGGGCAGGAGGAGGACATTACGACGCATGCGGATCGCCTCGCTGCTCGCGAGCGCCACGGAGATCGTGTGCGCGCTCGACCTCGAAGACCGGCTGGTCGCCATCTCGCACGAGTGCGACCATCCGCCGCACGTGCTCGACCGGCCTCGCGTGAGCCGGCCGCGGTTCGACCCGGTTGGTCTGGACAGCGCCGCGATCGATCGCGCCGTCCGCGAGGCGATGGCCGAGCACGGGAGTGTGTACGTGATGGACACGGAGAGGCTGCACCGAGTCGCCCCCGATCTGCTGCTGACCCAGGGGGTCTGCGAGGTCTGTGCGGTGCCCCCCTCGCTCGCCCACCAGGCCGCGCAGGCCCTGGGGGGGCGGGCCCGCGTGCTCTCGCTGGATGCCCATACGGTGGACGGGATCCTCGCGTCCATCGAGTCGGTCGCCGCCGCCGCCGCCGTCCCCGAGCGCGCGGATCGGGTCGTGGCTCGGCTGCGAGCGCGGATCGCCGCGGTCAGGCAACAGGTGGCTGGTGCCCCCCGGCCCCGGGTGCTGGCGGTGGAGTGGCTCGAGCCTCCCTTCGCGCCCGGGCACTGGGGGCCCGAAATGGTCACGCTCGCCGGCGGTTTGAACCTCGTGGGAGCGGTCGGCGCACGGTCCCAGGAAGTGTCGTGGGCGGCGCTGGCGGACCTGGATCCGGACGTGCTGCTGATCATGCCGTGTGGCTACGGACTCGCAGCGGCCCGTACCGAGGCCGACCGCCATGCCGAACGCCTGCGGGCGGTGGCCCCGCGCGCGGTCCGTGCCGGGCGGGCCTGGGTGCTCGATGGGTCCGCGTACTTCAATCGCTCGGGTCCGCGCGTCGTGGATGGGGTCGAGATTCTGGGCCGGGTGTTGCACCCGGATCGGTGCCCCGACGTGCCGTTAGAGGGTCGAGCGGCGGTGTGGGCCGGTCAACCGGGCCGCGGAGGCGACGAGCGGCTGTTATCTTAACATAGTGCGACATGAGCGAGGCCTGATCGGTCACCGACCGGTGCGCGCCCCACCGTGCACGAAGGACCTTGGCGGAGAGGATGCAGATGCGGTACGACCCCCAGCTCGTGCAACCCATGCGGGATGAACTCACACAGCTCGGTTTTCGCGAACTGCGGACGCCGGAGGACGTGGACCAGATGCTCGGCGCCCGTGACGAAACGGTGCTGCTGGTCGTCAATTCGGTGTGCGGGTGTGCGGCGGGGAAGGCACGGCCCGGTGTCGCGCTGGCGCTCCGCCACACCCTGCGTCCCGACCGGTTGACGACGGTCTTTGCCGGGATGGACCTGGATGCCACGGCCCGCGCCCGCCAGTATTTCGAAGGCTATCCGCCGTCGTCCCCGCAAATCGCGCTGCTCAAGAACGGTCGACTGCTGCACATGCTCGAGCGCAAGGACATCGAAGGGCGCGAAGCGCCGGCCATCGCGGGGGATCTGGTCGCCGCCTTCGAGACGTTCTGCGGCCAGCCGGCCCGATGAGCGCCTGCCGGACGGCCGCCATTGCGGTCATGCTCTTCGCCCCGGCCGGTGCGGTCGCACAGGGTCCGCCGTGCGCCCTGGACAACGCGGGACTCACGCTGCCCGACGGCTTCTGCGCCGTGGTCGTCGCCGACTCGCTGGGACGCGCGCGCCACCTCACCGTGGCGCCCAACGGCGATGTGCTGGTGGCGGTACCCTCCCGGGGGGACGACGGGGGGGTGTTCCTCCTGCGGGACGTGTCGGGTGACGGCCGCGCGGATACGCAACACCGACTCGTCGCGGATCCGATGGCGGTGGATGTGCAGGTCCGATCGGTGCGCGGTGTCCCGTATCTCTACTACTCCACGTACCGGGAGATCGTCCGGCTGCGCTGGCGGCCCGGAGCGGACGCGGTGGAGGGCGCTCCGGATACGGTCGTCCGCGACCTGCCCGGTGCGCGGCAGCACGGGATCAAGACCTTCACGTTCGGCCCGGGCGGCCGCCTGTATGTGAATCACGGCGCACCGTCCAATGCCTGTCAGCAGGAAGATCGGACCAAGGGCAGCCCGGGGATGGACCCGTGTCCGCTGTTGGATACGACGGGGGGCGTCTGGCTGTACGATGCCGAGCGCCGCGGCCAGACGCGCGCCGACGGGCGACGCTACGCGACGGGCCTCCGTAACACCGTCGCGCTCGCGGTGCGCCCCGCCGATGGCGAGCTCTACGGCGTGGTGCACGGTCGGGATCAGCTGGGCGCGCTGTGGGACTACAGTGACGAGGTGAACGCCGAGACGCCCGCCGAGGAGTTCGTGCGGTTGGTGGACGGGGCGGACGTGGGGTGGCCGTACTGCCATTACGACCGCGCCCTCGAGCAGAAGGTGCTGGCGCCCGAATACGGCGGGGATCTCCGGGCGGTGGGTCGCTGCGCGTCGGTGGAACGGCCGCTCGTTGGGTTCCCGGCGCACTGGGCCCCCGACGGGCTCCACTTTCACAGCGGCACCGGGATGCCCGCGCGGTACCGGGGTGGGGCGTTCATCGCGTTCCACGGGTCCTGGAACCGGGCGCCGCTCCCCCAGCAGGGGTTCAACGTCGTGTTCGTCCCGTTCCAGGGCGACCGCGCGGGTGCGTGGCAGGTGTTCGCCGAGGGGTTCGAAGCGGCCGGCAGCCGGCCGGTCGATGTCACCGAGGGTCCGGATGGGTCCCTGTACGTCAGCGATGATCGCGGGGGCCGCGTGTATCGTATCCTGGCCCACCCACGCCGTTAGCTCGAGCTTGGAGGCCGCGCGACGTCGCTGAGCCCGTCCGACTTCATTCTCGTCGCGGTTCTGGTTGCGGCGGTGGCCGTGCTGGCGTTGCTCCCACGCACGCTGCGCAAGCGTCGTGCGGCGCTGCGGGCCCGGCGGGTGGTGTTGCCCAGCGACGCGCCGGAGACCCTGCCCGAAACGGCCAAGGCCTCCCCGGAGCTGGTGGCGGCGTGGGTGCAGTTCCTGCGCGATGAAGTCGCCAACGCGGCCAACGCCATCAACAACCGACTCGCCGTGATCCGGGCGACCGGGGAGAAGATCGATCGCACCGGTCTGTCGGCGGAGCAATTGCAGGCCCTTGATCAGATCGAGATCGAGGTCACGCGGGCGGCGTCCCTGGCCGCCGGGCTCTATCATCACGTGCTGTCCTCGGCGCCGAGCTCTGCCATGGGCACGGCCGAAGTTGTCGAAAGCCACGCCACGCGCGCGGGCGTGGTTCTGGTCGTGGAGGACGACGACGCCAATCGCGAGGTGATTTCGCGGTTGCTCGCGTCCCTGGGACATCGCGCGATTCCGGCACGGAACGGGCTTGAGGCGTTCACGGCGCTGCAGATGGGCGGGATCGACTGCGTCATCTCCGACATCCAAATGCCCGGCCTCGGCGGCCAGGGGCTCTACCAGCAGGTCGAAGAGAAGTTTCCCCACCTGGCCCGCCGATTCGTGTTCGTGACGGGCGATTATACCCGGCCGGAAACGCGGGCGTTCATCGAGCAGACCGGTTGCCCGGCCGTCAGCAAACCCTACGACCTCGAGGCGCTGGTGGGTGCGCTGCAGATCGCGCTGGCGCGCGCGCGCGTGCTCCGGCCGTCCGACGACGAGGGGCAGCAGGGTCCGGCGCGAGGGTCCGTCTGAGGCAGCGTACGCGCCTGACGGCTAGGGCACACCTTTCTCACACGCCGGTCACACCCGCCAGGATTCCCGCAGGGCCGGGGTCAGCACGTGCAGCGCGCGGTGGAGATCGTCCGTCCGGCCGCCGTAGCCGAAGCGGAGATGCCCGGGCATGCCGAAGTAATCCCCCGGGACGAGCAGGACGTCGCGTTCGGCACGGGCGCGCTCGACCACGTCGAGCGACGGAACGGGATGGTCGTAGCGGACGAAGCAAATCGCCCCGCACTCCGGCTCGCGCCACGCCAGACCGTCGTCCAAGTCGGTGAGCCAGTCGGCCAGGACCGGGTAGTTGGCGTTGAGGATAGTCCGAGTGCGCGCGTGAAGCGGGGTTCGCTGCTGGATCGCGAGCAGAGCCAGCCGATCCGTCAGGGGTCCCGGCCCGATGACCGTGTAGTCGTGGCGCTCGAGCAGCGCCCGCTTCACGTCCGGCGGACTCACGATCCAGCCGATCCGGAGGCCCGGAAGGCCGTACGCCTTGGAGAGCCCACCGACGACGATCGTCCGGTCGGTGGCCCCCCACCACGTGGGTGTCGCTCGTCCCGCACGTTCGGCTCCCTGGAAGACCTCGTCCACCACGAGCCAGGCGCCCACGGCCCGCGCGCGCGCGACGATGAATGCGCGCGCTTCCGGCGACAGCACATGCCCGGTGGGATTGTTGGGATCCGTTACGATCACCACGTCGGTTCCGGTGGCGATCGTCCGGCTGATGTCGTCGGGGTCCGGCTCCCAGCCGCGTTCGGCTCGGAGCCAGAGCGGCGCCACCGCGGTCCCGGCGTTCTCGGCGAGCCCCCACATCTGCATGTACGTCGGCGCCACGATCACCGCGCGACGACCTGCCCCGAACAGCGCCCAGCACACCACGAAGTTCGCCTCGGCGCTGCCGATGGTCACGGTGACGTGCTCCGCCTCCGCGCCCGGATAGAGGGCCGCGATGGCCCGCCGCAGCTCGACCGAGCCGTCCGACTGCCCGTAGCCCAGGGGCAGATCCTGAATGGTGGCGGGTCCTTCCCCAGCCAGCGCCAGCAGCTCGGCGACGGTGAGCGCGTGCACGCCGCTCTCTGACAGGTTGAACCGCACGCGGTGTTCCCACGTGCTTTGCCACCGCTCGAGATCGAACGGAACGAAGGGCTGCAGTTGGGGGGACATCTGGGAGAAGGTACTGCGGCAGCCGGCGTCCGGAAGCGGGTCTCCCCATCCGGACGCCGGCGTGCGGGCGCGTCAGCTGCGGCGCAGGCGGATGTCGCCCGAGCCGGTTTCGATTTTCATCTGTCCCCCGCCACTGCCGATCGTGCCGACGACGTGGTCCCGCTCCCAGCGCTGCATGGTGAGCGGAAAATCCAGCTCGATCCCGCCGGAGCTCGTCTCCAGCTCTACCCGCGCGCCAAAGCCGGCCGGCAGCCCGAGGGTGACGTCCCCAGACCCGGTGTCGACCGCGAGATCGCCGGGCGGGCCGGCGAACGCGAGATCCACGGACCCGCTCCCCGTGTCGACGAGGACCGTCTTCGCCGTGACGTTGCTGCCCGTGACATCCCCGGAGCCGGTATCCACGTTCAACTCCTCGACCCGAACACCTTGCAGCGAGACGGAGCCGGAGCCCGTATCCAGCCGCAGCATGCGGCCCGTATGGCCGGTGACGTCCACCGAGCCCGACCCGGTGTCCACGTCCAGCTCGCCCTCGGTGTCGCTGGACCGCACTGACCCCGAGCCGACGTCCACGCGGATCGTGCCGGAGCTCCGTGCCACGGTCACCGCGGTGGCGCCGCCGTCCAGCAGCACGTCACCCGCGAGCCCAGTTGCATCCATGCGCCCGACGGCGAGATAGACGGCGATCTGCCGCCCGCGGGGCACTAGGATCCGGATGTCGGCGTGCGCGTCGAGCCCCGGACCGGCATCCCGGATCTCCACTTCACGACCCGAGCGCCTGCCGCGGTCCCGGCTCCAGTCGTTGAACGTGCCGTCGTCGCGCACGCGCACCGTCGATCGTCCGCGCCACGCGTCATCGGGCCGGTAGACCAGGCGGTCGTCGGGATACACGATGCGCAGCGTTTCGGCGTCCCCGATCGGACCGCGTTCGACGCGGAGCCGGGCGGCGTCGGCGCCCCCCCGGCGCACCTCCACGACGACGGCGGGGCCGGACCCGGCTTCCACAGTCGCGTGGCCGGCCAGGTTGTAGATGGCGACTCGTTCGCCGCGGAGTTCGAATCGCTCCGGCGCCTGCGCCGGAAGCGCGGCGGACGACCCGACAAGAGCGCTCGCGGCGGTACCCAGCGTGGCTACCCATGACAGGAGAGCCTGTCCTCGCATGGCTGCCTCCTCAGAAAAAAACCGAGGGCCGACGGCGTGGCGCCCTCGGCCGGCGTTCAGGTGTTAGACAGCCTTACGGATCCGAGGGTTGGAACGTGTCAGCGGGTCTCGGTGGGCTCCGGGGGGCGGCGGGCGGCCGCCGCGACCACCTCCTTGCCTTCCTGCCGATGATCGAAGAATCGCTGTGTGGGGTAGGCGAAATCGATGTCGGGGTGCTGCGCGAACTCCGTGAGAATCGCCTCCCAGATCTTCTCCACGGCGCCGCGCCGTTCACGCGGGGCGCAGAGATGACGTAGGGTGAGGAGGACGCCGCTGTCCGCCACACTGGTGTACACCGTTGGGGTCAGCGTCTGATAGAAGATCAGGAACCGCTTGGACACTTCCTTGATCTGCCGTTGGGCCGATTCGGTGAGATGCGAGGCGTGGGCGTTGGCGATGCGAAGCAGGATGGCCTTGGCCTTTGTCCAATTGCTTTCGAACGTGATGAGCACCGGGATCTCGTTCCAGATGTACTGAAACCCCTTCGTGTAGTTGGCGGTCACCTCCGTGAGCACCCTGCCGTTAGGCACGTGCACCACGCGGCCCGTGCTCTGGTCGGCGTCCACCCAGTTGCCGATCTCCATCAGCGAGAACTGGAAGATCCGGATATCGATGACGTCTCCCGCCTGGTCGCCGATCTGGATGCGGTCGCCGACCTCGAAAGGCCGGCGCCAGAGAATGAACGCCCAGCCGGCGAGGTTGACGAGGATGTCCTTGAGGGCGATGGCGATGCCCGCCGACACGAGGCCAAGAAACGTGGCGATGGACCCCATCCCCTCGAACCAGATGCGGCCGACGACGAACAGCCCGATGGGGACCGCGATGTAGCTTGTCGTCTTCTGCCAGCGGTAGCGGACCGCGACGTCCTCGACCTGCCGCCACACGATGCTGAGCGTGATGCGCCGTAACAGCCACAGCAGCAGGATCACGACGAGCGACGCCGCGAGCCGTCCCTGCACGACGGTGCTGAGGCCGAGGGTCTCGGACAGCCAGGTGGTCACGCGGTTCATGGCGCGCAAACTGCGGTCATGGCCCGGCCTTGGGAAGAGGTGGAGACGAGTGCGGCGGGATCACAGCGTGAGCAGATCCGCCGGCGCCGCCAGCCAGCGGGTCGGCTGCTCGGGCGCGAGGTGCTCCCGCGGAAACGGTCCCCACAACACGGCGGCGGTGGCGACGCCAGCAGCCCGGCCGGCGGCCATGTCGTGGGGCGAGTCGCCGACGAACACCGTGCGCGCGGGGTCAGCGTCGAGTGAGGCGAGCGCGCGTTCGACGGGTTCCGGATCCGGCTTGGGGTGCTCGACGTCGTCGGCGCCGACGATCACGCGGAAGTGGCGTTCGAGGCCGCAGAGCCGGAGTCCACGCTCGGCACTCGCGTGCAGCTTGCTGGTCACGACCCCGAGCGGACCGCGCCGGGCGAGGGCCGCGACCGCCTCCGCGACGCCGTCGTACGGGCGGACCATCCGGTCGTGATGGGCGTGATTGTGCTCCCGGTACGTCGCGACCATCGCGTCGATTTCCGCCGGGTCGTTCGTGAAGTGGCGGAACTGGACCCACAACGGCGTGCCGAGGCCGGCAAGCCAGACGTCGTCCGTGGGCATCGTGCCGCGGTGGACGCGCATGGTGTGCCGGTAGGAACTCAGGATCAGCTCCACGGAGTCGATCAGCGTCCCGTCGAGGTCGAACAGAAACGTGGTGAAGCCGTTGTTGCCGCTCATGGCGTGATGACCGCCTTCGTGACCCGCAGGGCCTCGACGTCGGCCAACGCGCGCCCCGCGTCGGCCAGGCCGTACCGGCTCCCGATCACGCGCGCGAAGGGCAGGCGGTCGCGGTGCCGGGCCAGCAGGGCGAGGGCGCGGGCCACGTGGCCGAATTCCGTGCCCCACTGCCCGCGGATCTGGGCGTGTTTGCGGTTGACGTCCGTGTGGATGTTGAGCGTGATGGGGCCGACATCCGTGTAATGGCCGGCGATCACATACGTCCCGCCGTCCCGCAGCAGCCGCAGGCCTTCCGGCACCGCCGCGGGGTTGCCACTGGCCTCGATCGCCACGTCCACGCCGCGTCCGTCCGTAAGCGCGCGGATTCGCTCGTCTCGTTCGTGGGGCGGCACGGTCTCGAGGGAAAGTGTGACGTCGGCGCCGAGGTGCCGGGCGAGCTCGAGGCGTGCGTTGGGCGCGCCGATGATGATCACGCACGCCGCACCGCGGAGACCGGCGAACGCCGCCGTGGCGAGGCCCACCGCCCCCGCGCCCTGGACCAGCACCGTGTCGCCCATCGCGATGTCGCCGCGCTCGACCGCCGCGAACCCGGTCGACAGGCCACAGCCCCCGCCGATCACGTCGTCCGGCTCGACGCCGTCGGGCAGCTGAAGGATGGAGACGCCGGGACGGAGATAGATCCGCTCCGCCCACCCGCCGTAGAGTCCTTCGTCGGCCGAAAACGTGATGCCGTACACGCGGCGGTGCGGACAGCGGGTCGGCTGCTTCGTGACGAGGCAGTGCCAGCAGCGCCCGCACGTGCCCCACACATCGTAAAAGGTGACGACGTCGCCGGGTACCAGCGGTCGGCCCAAGGCATCGGCCGTCACGTCACGCGCTTCGAGCACGCGGCCAACACTGACGTGACCGGGAATGATGGGGAAGGGCACGCCGGCCAGTCGACCGTGATGGAGGTGCACGTCGGTGCCGCACACTTCGCTCACGATCGTCTCGAGGAGCACGGCGCCGGGCTCGAGCACGGGGTCCGGCATCTCGCGCACTTCGATCGGCTTCCGAGGCCCGGGCATCACGGCGGCGCGCGGCATGCCCAAAGCTAGACGGGGAGACGGGGAGACGGGAAGACGGGAAGACGGACAGGGAATGCGCCGCGCTCACCCAAGGGCCGCCGTCAGGGTCCGGGCCGCGGGCGCGAGGGTGTCGTCGGCGACGGAGAGCGGCTCGCCGATCGCGATCCGTAGCGTCGCAAACGGCAAGGCCTGGATCTTCCGGTCCCACGTCCGCGCGCGATAGGATCGGGAAGCGAAGAGGCGCAGCGGGACGATCGGCACGCCGCTCTGGGCCGCGAGGTGAAGGACCCCTTTTTTCAGTTCGCGTGCGGGTCCGGCCGGCCCGTCGGGCAGCACCACCGTCGAGTACCCCGCGCGCAGCAGGACGACGAGCGCATCGGCCGCGGGGCGGCCCCCGTGGCCGGTCGAGCCCAGCACGATCTTCCGGACGCCGATGCCCCGAATGAAGGCGTGGATCGGTTTCATGTACCACAGGGGGTGCTGCATCCAGGCCTGGGGCGCCGCGCGCAACGGTCTGGGGAAGCGCGGGACGCTACTCTGGAACAAGAGGGAGATGGCTTCGTGCCAGAGGCAGAAGATGTAATTCCGCGACTCCAAACGGGGTGCGCCGCTGACGACTACCCGGATGGTGGGTCGCTGGGCGAGGTAGTACAGGGCGAACACCCCCGCAAGTCCGTAGCCGTAGACGGCGAGCAGCGGACGGAGCGGGAGGGGAACGGTATCGACGCGCACGTCACGACCGCTCCTTCGCCATCGCCGCGATGCGTCGAGCTTCCTCCTCTGGAGTGAGGTCCTCCAGGTGGGTGGCGATCCACCACACGTTGCCCGAGGGATCCTTTACCCCGCCGTAGCGTTCACCGGCGTGGTGCATCGTGGTGGGCTTCATCACCGAGGTGCCACCCGCGTCGAGCGCGCGCTGGTAAACGGTGTCGCAATCGTCGACATACAGGTAGATGGCGGCCGGCATCGCCTTCCATTCGCCTCGGGGCTCGCCCAGCATGACGGCCGCGTCGCGAATGCGCACTTCGGCGTGCATGACGCTGCCGTCGGCCCGGTGGAACCGGCGCTGTTCCGTCGCGCCGAACGCCCGCTGGAGGAAGGTGATCAGCCGGGCAACCGCGGGAACGATGAGGTACGGCGTGACGGCCTGGTAGCCGTCGGGGATGGATTTCACCGGCATGCGCCCTCCGAGTGCCGGCGTGGAGCCGGCTCCGCGACGGGTCCGCTCCCCACGAGCTTACGTTCCTGGGCGTCGCCCTGCCAGCGGCCACCCCGGATGATCCCGCGGCCTCAGCGTCGGTCGCGTCGTCGCGGCTCCAGCGTGAAGTGAACCGGCAGGCGTACGAGCTTCGCGACCGGCTCGCCACCCTTTATGGCCGGCGCGAAGCGCGCGGCACGGACGGCCTGCTCGGCGGGCGCCACGAACACGCTGTCGGAGGCGGCGACCAGTCGCACGAGCTTCTGATTCACGCGGCCGTCGGCGTTCACGACGAAGTCGAAGACCACCCAGCCTTGACGTCCATCGTTCCACGCCGCCGGTGGAAACACGAGGTCGCCCAGCCGCTCGAGCGTGGGACTGGTGACCCCGGCTCCGCCCGCCACCACACCCGGGATGTCGCCGGCGAAGGTGCGCACCTTCGAGAGGTCCGGGACGGGCGGCATCGCCTTCACCGCCACCGGGGGCGCCAAGCCGCGATCCGCTGTCCCTGTCTTGCCGCCGCACGCCGTTCCGCCCAGGGCGGCGAGCGAGAACAGCACGACGGCCGCGCCAACGCCGGGTTGCGCACGGGTCACCGTCATGGAATCCCCAAGAGCTTGTGAGTTTGCAGACTGACTTTCCACCACGGATGCGCGGCCGCGTAGGTCCGGACCAACTCCGTATTACGCGCCAGGTCAGGCCCGTCCATGGGCTGCAGGGAAAAGTGGTCGAACGCGAGCCCGTCGTATCGTTCAGGCTCGGCTCCCTCCTGCGGGCAGACGAGCTTGAGTTCGTCGCCGGACGTCTGGACGAGCGGCGCGCCGGCCTTGGGGCTCACGCAGATCCAATCCACCCCGTCGGGCACTGCCTGCGTGCCGTTGGTCTCGACGCCGACCTCGAAGCCCGCTGCATGGAGCGCCGCCACCAGGGGCTCGTCGAGCTGGAGCAACGGCTCGCCTCCGGTACACACGACGTACGGGTGCGCGTCGGCCCGGCCCGGCCAACACCGCGCGCACGCAGCCGCGAGGGCGGCGGGATGCGAAAACTTGCCGCCTCCCGCGCCGTCGGTACCCACGAAGTCCGTGTCGCAGAATCGGCAGACGGCCGTCGCACGGTCGCGCTCCAGTCCGCTCCACAGGTTACACCCGGCGAACCGCAGGAACACCGCCGGTCGCCCCGTGTGCACGCCCTCCCCCTGCAGCGTGAAGTAGATCTCCTTCACGGTGTACGTCATCGGCCGGTCCCCACGCTGGTCCGGTAGCGTGCCGGGTCGGCCACGCCCAGCTCCGCGAAGCCCTTGAGCCGGAGGCGGCACGCGTCGCAGGCGCCGCACCCGGCGCCCGTTTCGTCGGGATCGTAGCACGAGACCGTGAGCGCGTAATTCACCCCCAGGTCCAAGCCGGTCCGGAGGATCTCCCGCTTGGACATCCGGATGAGGGGGGTGTGCACGGCAAATCGGCCGTGGCCCTCGACGCCGGCCTTCGTGCCGAGGTTGGCCAGGCGCTCGAAGGCTTCGATGAACTCGGGCCGGCAGTCGGGATAGCCGCTGTAGTCGAGCGCGTTCACGCCCAGGAACACGTCCCAGGCCCCGAGCACCTCGGCCCACGCCAGGGCCAGCGACAGCAGGATCGTGTTGCGGGCCGGAACGTAGGTCACGGGAATCCCGCGTCCGATCTCGTCGTCGGCCCGGTGTTTCGGCACCGGGACGTCCGCCGTGAGGGCCGAGCCCCCGAACGCGCGGAGGTCGAGGTCCACGATCTTGTGGTCGGCAACCCCGAGCGCCGCCGCCACCCGCCGCGCCGCTTCGAGCTCCGCCGCATGACGCTGCCCGTAGCGCACGGTGAGCGCGTGCGCGACGAACCCCTTTCGGTGCGCGATGGCGAGGGTCGTCGACGAGTCGAGTCCGCCCGAGAGCAGGACGACGGCCGGAAGCGGCTGCATGCCTGTAAGCTAGGGCGTCGCGGGACGCGTGTCAGCAGGAGCCCTCGTCGCGCCGCCGCCCGCGTGGGCCTAGATTCCCGCCATGTCCCAACTGCCCCGTGCCGGTCCCATACCCCGCCCGGATAACCCCGACCAGGCCCGCGATGTGCTTCGGGCGGAGGCGTTTGCGGCGCCGCCGGTTCAGCGCATCGCGCTGACGGCGCTCGAGTTCACGTCGATCTGTCCGCGCTCGGGCCAGCCGGATTTCGGCCGCGTGGAAATCGAGTACGAGCCCGGCGACCGCTGTCTCGAGTCGAAGGCGCTCAAGTACTACCTCTGGTCCTACCGCGATCAGGGGGCGTTCTGCGAGACGCTCGCCGCCCGCATCGCGGACGACGTCGTGTACGCGATCGCCCCGCGCCGCGTGACGGTGCGCGTGCACCAGAACGTCCGTGGCGGGATTGCCCTCTTGGCCGAAGCCGTCCGGGGCTCGTAGGTGTCGTGGGTGGTTGCGGTCGCGGTGACGGTCCTCGTTGCCGCCGGCCTCACCCGCTACATGGTCGCGATGCCGGGCAGTTCCTTTGCCGACCCGCTCCCACCCCTCGATGGCGACCTTGTCGCCCTGCGCGACCGGCTGCGGGTCCACGTCGAGATGCTTGGCGGAGAGATCGGTGAGCGGAGCGTGTGGCGGCCCGACGCGCTGGCCGCCGCGGCCGAGTACATCGAGGCGGCGTGGCGCGCGGCAGGCTACCGGGTGGGCCGGCAGGCCTTCACGGCGGCCGGGCGCGAGGTGGTGAACCTCCATGTTGAGATTCCGGGGGTCGCGCGCCCGGACGCAGTCGTGGTGGTCGGTGCGCACTACGATTCCGTGCTGGGGTCGCCGGGGGCCAACGACAATGGCAGCGGGGTCGCCGCGCTGCTGGAGTTGGCCGCCCGGCTCCGTCATCTCGCGCCCGCCGTGACGCTCAGATTCGTGGCGTTCGTGAACGAAGAACCGCCGTTCTTTCTCACGTGGGACATGGGCAGCCGGCGCTACGCCCGGCGCTGCCGCGAGGCGGGAGACCGAGTGGAGGCCATGCTCTCGCTCGAGACCATCGGGTGTTACCTGGATCTCCCCGGGAGTCAGCGGTATCCCGGACCGTTCCGGCTCCTGTATCCGGGGACGGGCAACTTCGTGGCGTTCGTCGGCAACCTGCGCTCGCGCGCACTGGTGCGCCGCTGCGTGGGCGCGTTCCGCCGTGCCACCCGCTTCCCATCCGAAGGGGCGGCCCCGCCCGGCTACCTGCCGGGCGTGTTCTGGTCGGACCACTGGGCGTTCTGGCGCGAGGGGTTTGCCGCGGTCATGGTGACCGACACGGCACCGTTTCGCTATCGGTACTACCACTCGGTGGACGACACCCCCGACAAGCTCAACTACGACCGCATGACACGCGTCGTGGGCGGACTCGGCGACGTCGTGACCGAGCTCGTCGGCGCGCCGACGCCTTCCTTCGCACACGACACGGAGTGATTCCATGACGCGACTTTACCGCGCCCTGCTCGGTACAATCGTCCTGCTGGGCCCCGGCGCCGCGGTCCTCGGGGCGCAGGTTGCAGCGCCCGCGGTCGACCGGGGTTACGCCGACGCGATCGACAGCGCCCGCGCAGCCGTCGGGGAACTGCTGGCGCGCCAGCCGATTCCCGGGGTGTCCGCAGCCGTCGCCGTGAACGGGGAGCTGGTGTGGTCGGAGGGGTTTGGCTACGCCGACCTCGAGCAGCGGACCCCGGTGACGGGACGGTCGATGTTCCGGATTGGCAGCGTCTCGAAGCCCATCACCGCCGCCGCGGTGATGCGTCTCGTAGAAGCGGGCAGACTGGATCTCGACGTGCCCATCCAGCGCTACGTGCCCGACTTCCCGGAGAAGCCGTGGCCGATCACCACGCGCCAGCTGGCGGGTCATCTGGGGGGCATCCGGCACTACCGGGGTCTCGAGTTCCTGCTGAATCGACCGTTTGCCACGGTGCGCGCCGGTCTCGCACTGTTCGAACGCGACTCGCTGCTGCATGAACCCGGCACCGCGTACTTCTACTCGAGTTATGGGTGGAATCTCATCAGCGCTGTGGTCGAGGAGGCGGCCGGTGAGGCGTTCCTCGCGCACCTGCACCGGGCGGTGTTCACCCCGCTCCGGCTGCTGCACACGGCGCCGGATCGCAAGGATAGCGTGATCCCCGAGCGCACGCGCTTCTACGGGATTCGTAACGGCGTGGCCATGCCAGAACCTGAAGTGGACAACAGCTACAAGTGGGCGGGCGGCGGCTTGCTCTCCACGCCGGAAGACCTGGTCCGGTTCGCGTCGGCGCATCTCGCACCCGGCTATCTCATGGCCGCGTCGCTGGAGACCCTCTTCACCTCGCAGCGGACGATGGCCGGTGAGGAGACGGGCTACGGGATCGGCTGGTACGTGGCGAAGGATGCCGCCGGCCGGCGCGTCGTGCGGCACGGGGGTGGGTCGGTGGGCGGTACGGCCATGCTGCTGCTCTATCCGGACCAGGGCGTGGCGGTCGCGATCGTGGCGAACGTGTCGGGTGCCGAGTATCGCGACGTGCCGCGGCGGATTGCCGAGGCGTTCCTCGTCGCCGCCCCGGTCAGGACGTCGCCACGATGATCGCGAGTGACAGGAGCCCGGTGACCAGGCGGAACCCGATCGACTGATGGAACGGGGTCGGATCGGGGGCAAACCCGCGGCTGGGTGGCAAGTCCAATCGGTGCCATCGGTCGGGTGCGGCCGCAACGCCGACGGCGGCTCCCACGACCGCACCGGCGAGCGCCCCGATCCCCGCGTATTCGAGCGCCTCCAGCTCGCACAGGAACTCGGCGCACCCGCTCACGGCCCCCCTTCCCACGAGGCCCCCCACCAGAAAACCCAGGCTGGTGCCGACGGCGCCGCCGAGGAGCCCGCCCTTGAGCCGGTTCTTGCCGCGGTACACCTCCACTCGTCGTAACGCGCCGAACGGGATGGTCGTGATCCCGGTGTCCGACCCCACCCGTACGACGAGCGTCGTATCCGTCCATCTGGTGAACGTGCTCTGTGCGCGTCTGAGGTGAAGCCCCGGGGCCAGCACCCGAATCGTGTCGCCCGGAGTGAGGGGTGGGAGTTGCTGGGCCGCCGCCGGCAGTCCGACGACGAAGAGGGCGAGCAGTGTGATCGCGACGCGCATGGGGTCCTCCCGTCAGGTGGGAGGATGCGCCACCGCGCGTCAAGTGGGCGTCAAGCGCGGTGTGTGGCTCGCCCGCAGCAGCGTGTCGCTGCTGCAACTCTTGACGCCCCTTCCGGGTGGGTGCCTAATCAACGATGCATACCCAACCTGGAGTTTCCATGCGACGTCTCTTGCTATTCGGGGTTGCCGCGCTGCTCGCGGGCTGCGCCGGCGACCGACTGACCGGCCCCGCCAGCGACCTGACGGGTGCCGAGCCCGCGTTGCGGTCGGCCACCGCGGCGGGTGAGCTGGTTGTGATGACCCGCAACATGTACGTCGGCGCCCCCGTGGAGCCGATCCTGGTTGCCGCGCCGGCAGACGTGCCGTTCCGCGTGGCGGAGGCCTGGGCTACGTTGCTGGCAACGGACTTCCCGACCCGCGCGTCGGCCATGGCCGACGAGATCGCGTTCCGCAAGCCGCATCTCATCGGCCTGCAGGAAGTTTCGCTGCTGCGCTCGCAATTCCCGAGCGACATCGTCGTCCCGCCGGGCGTTCCCCCCAACCCGATTCCGAATGCCACGAACGTCGAGTTCGACTACCTGGCCGGGCTGCTCGCCGAGCTGGCGTCGCGGGGGCTGCACTACACCGCCGTGGCGACGATTGAGAACACGGACGTCGAGGTGCCGCGATTTGACGGCGTGCAGGGGGGGATTCCCATCTTCACCGACATCCGGCTCACGGACTACGACGTGATCCTCGCCCGCAATGACGTGCCCGTCGCGAATGCCGCGTCCGGCAACTTCGCCGTGGCCCTCCCGGCGCCAGCCGGCATCGACGTGCTGCGTGGGTGGACGGCGGTGGACGCCACGGTCGGCGGCGTGACGGTGCGCTTCGTCAACACCCATCTCGAGGCCGAAGCGGAGATCGTGCGGAATTTCCAGGCGCAGGAGCTGATGGGGATCCTGGCGTTCGAGCCCAAGCCGATCATTCTGGTCGGCGACCTGAACACGGGCCCGGGGCGGCCCGCGGCGGAGGGCGGGCAGGCGACGTACGACTTCGTGCTGTCGACCGGGTTCATGGACGCGTGGTCCATGAAGAAGCCCGCCACGCAGAACGGGTTCACATGCTGTCACGTGGGTGACCTGACGAATCAGCATCCGACCTTGCGGCAGCGCATCGACCTGGTGCTCGCACGCGGCGCGATCGGCGGGATGCTGACGAACGCGTGGATCGTGGGGAACACGACG
Organism: Gemmatimonadota bacterium; assembly: GCA_029862925.1. Classification (GTDB taxonomy): domain Bacteria; phylum Gemmatimonadota; class Gemmatimonadetes; order Gemmatimonadales; family GWC2-71-9; genus JAOTWJ01. The sequence continues at coordinate 4,057 of JAOTWJ010000001.1, read as the reverse complement.
GGCGATTACTCCCGTTACGGGGTGTGGCCGTCGGACCACGCAGGTGTCGTGGTGCGCTGGGTGTTCCCGAAAGGGATGGCGGAATGAGCTACGCGGCGGTTGGGCGGTTGTCGATCGGTTTGCGAACCGTCCAACCGCCCAACCGCCCGATTACCGCCGCACCTCCCCAATCTCCCCCTTCAGCGCCGCGACCGTCCGGCGCGCACGCTCCACGAACGGCTGGAGCACCGGATCCGCGTCGGTCCAGGCGTCGATGAACCGCTCGTATTGCTCGATGGCCTCCGCCGTCCGTCCCAGACGTTGGAGCACGGCGCCCCGTTCAGCCCAGGACCGCACCCTGAACCCCGGCCCGCCGGCGGTTGGCGGAATGGAATCGATGCGCGCCAATACGTCCGCCGCGTCACGCAACTGACCGAGGCGGGCCAGCACGTCGGCCCAGGCGGCCGACCGCACGAGCCCGTACTCGCCGGCGAATTCGTTTGGCGGGGTCGATCCCAGCGCGCTCGACGCGCGCGTGCGGGCTTCGGCCGTGTCGCCCCGTTCCAACGCGAGCTCGGCGCGCGCGACGCGCCACGTGCTGGAGCCCGTCGTGTCGCTGAGCCCCAGGAACCGTGTCAGCGTGGTCGTGTCCCGATCCGCGAGGAACGCCGCGAGAAAGACCGTCCCCGCGGCGGTCACGACCTCGCGGAGGCTCGTCGTATCGGCGCCGAACCGTGCTCGGAGGCCGTCCAGCCACCGCCGGACGGTGGCGCTCGCGCTGTCCGCGGGCAGCGCGGTCTGGATGTACACGCTGGCCTGCACGAGCGTGCGCGTCGAGGCTTTCGGGAGCGGCACGCCACCGGGACCCGGAAACGAGTCTAGCGGAATGATGTCGAACAGCGTGTTCGCGAAATCCAGGGCGGCGCGGATCCGCCCGCCGCCCGCGAGGATGTTGGTCCCCCACTGGGCGAGGGGTTGGACGCCCATCGCCGATACGCTGTCCACCCGGCTCAGCGCCGCCGCGGCGTCGCGGTACTTTCCGCGCTGGAACGCGATCAACGCTTGCAGGGCATCGGCCGAGGCGACCGCGCCAAACGTGCGGAGCTCGCTCACCTGACGGCTGGCTTCGTCCCATTGCTGCTCGCCGATCAGCGCCTGCGCGAGCTGCACGCGCGCGATGGGCGTGTTGGGGGCGACGGACACCCATCCCCGTGCGGTGGCAAGCTGGGCGGCCCGGGCGTCCGCCTTGGAGCGATCGACGGCGGGCCGGCCCAGCCGCGTGACGAGGTCGGCCGGGAGCCCGTACACGGCGGAGTCCGCGAGGCAGACGACGCCGTTCCCTGGGGCGGCACAGGCGTTGAGCCCGTCGAGAATGTGCCGATAGGCCACGAGGTAGCTCGAGTCGAGCGCCAGCGCCTGCTGAAACGCGCGCAACGCCTTGCCGAGGTTGCCTACGGTGTCGGGCGGTGGGAACGTCGACGCCTGATGATGGAAGTGCGCTTCGCCCAGCTGATACCACGCTTCCACGTCGGTCGAATCGCGCGCGATCATGCCCTCCGCAATCGCGCGCGCGCGGCGGAAATCACCCCGTTCGTACGCGGCGTGGAACTCGATCAGGCTGCGCAGGCGGGGTGGGAGGGAGGCGCTGTACCGCTGCGCCCTGGCGATCAGCTCGCGGCGGATGCCGGGGTTCCCCGTGACCCCCTCCCACCCCTCGGCATCGCGGAGCCGCACGTACGCCAGCGCGAAGGTGGAATCCAGCGCGATCGCGCGCTGGAATGACGCGCGTGCCGAGTCGATCTGGAACTGCTGGAGCCAGGCCACTCCGGCGAGATACGACCGATACGCGTCCAGGCTTGAGGTCGTCTGTGCGAGCACGTCCGGCCGCTCGCTGACCGGCGCGCCGCTGATGTGGAGAATGCGTGCCGCGAGCGAGTCGAACAGCGGCCGGGGGTCCGCGCCGAGCGGGGCCCGCACGATCTCGGTCGCCAGTCGCTCACCCGTCCGGACGTCGTGGATCTTGCCCTCCACGGCCAGGGAGTCGCCTTCGCGCCGGATGTCGCCCAGCACGAGGGTGCCTACCTTGGCGTCACGCGCCGCCGCCTGCGCTTCGGCAAAATCCAGGGACGCCGGGCCGTCCACGCCGCGCCGGCGGAGCAGGGAGGCGGTCCGCTCGTCGTCGTACACGCGCAGATCCTGCCAGTGGGCGACGGCGAGCCCGACCAGATTCATCGCACCTTCTTCGAGATACTGGAACGCGGGATCGCCGGTTCGATTCTCGAACGGGAACACGATGAGGCTCTTGCGCGGATCGCCTTCGACGCGGAACCCGCGCGGCCAGAACGCCACGGCGGCGGCCACCCCGGCCACGGCGAGCGCACTCACGACGAGCGCCGTGCGGCGGCGCCCCCCGACAAACCGATACCCCGCGCCGCTGGTCGCCGCGTCGAGCGCGGCGGTCAACTCGGCGGCCGTCGCGAAGCGCCGCTCCGGGTCCTTGGCCAGCGCGCGGTCGATCACGCCCTGCAGCTTGAGGGGATCGCGTGCGAGCTTGGGGGCGCGTCCACTGATGACCTGGGCGACCACCGCCTGCGGCGTCGGGCCGTCGAACGGTGGGTGGCCCGAGAGCGTTTCGTGGAGCACGCAGCCGAGGGCGTAGAGATCCGTGCGGCCGTCGAGGTTCTGCTCGCCCAGGGCCTGCTCGGGGGACATGTACGTGGGAGTGCCGACGGCCATCCCGGCCTGCGTCAGGCCGGCGGCGCCGGCGGAGGCGCTGATGGCCCGGGCGATGCCGAAGTCGGCGACCACGGCGTGCCCATCGGAAAGCAGGATGTTCGCGGGCTTGATGTCGCGATGCACGACATTCTGGCGGTGCGCGTAGTCGAGGGCGGCCGTCACCTCCCGTGCGATGCGGACGGCGTCCGCCGGCGGGAGCGGGCCCTCGCGCAGGATGCGCTCGCGCAGGGACTCGCCCTCGACGTAGGGCATCACGTAGAAGAGCAGCCCCGCATCGTCGCCGGAATCGTACACCGGCAGGATGTGGGGGTGCTGCAGCTTCGCTGCGATCTCGATCTCGCGCAGAAACCGCTCGTGGCCGATGGCCGCCGCGATCTCCGGCCGCAGCAGCTTGATGGCGACGGTCCGGCCGTGCTTGCGATCGAGGGCGCGGAAGACGACCGACATGCCGCCCTGGCCCACCTCGCGCTCGACCGCGTAGCGGCCTCCGACGGCGGCCTGGAGGCGCTGCAGGAGCTCACTCATGGTCTCTCGTACGCACGCGACGGGCGGTGGGTTTCCGTTTGCCGGACCGCCCGTGCGCGCGCCGGCCTACACCGGTCCAATGGGGAGCTTCCGCACCGGCCTCCCCGTGAGCGCGAACACGGCGTTGCACACGGCCGGCGCGATGGGCGGCGTCCCCGGCTCCCCAATGCCGCCGAGGGCGTCGCCGCTCGTCACGATGTGGGTTTCGATCGCCGGCGCTTCCCCCATGCGGACGAGCGGGTAGTCGTGGAAGTTCGACTGCACCGCGCCGCCGTTGGCGATCGTGATCTCGCCGTAGAGCGCGGCCGAAAGCCCGAACATGATGCCGCTCTCCATCTGGGCGACGATCGTATCCGGGTTGACCACGTCGCCGCAGTCCACGGCGCAGACCACCCGATGCACGCGGACGGTCCGATCGTCGCGCAGGGACACCTCGGCGACTTGCGCTACGAACGACCCGAACGCCTCGTGCACCGCCAGGCCGCGTGCGCGACCCGGGGGCAGCGGTGTGCCCCATCCCGCACGCTCGGCTGCCGTCGCGAGCACCCGGAGGTGCCGGGGGTGTCCCCCCAACAAGCGCTGACGGTAGGCCAGCGGGTCGTGGCCGCCGGCCCGCGCCAGTTCGTCCAGGAAGCACTCGGTCACGTACGCGTTCTGGGAACTCCCGACCGAGCGCCACCACCACGTGCTGATGGGGAGGTCGGGCTTGGCCCACGTGACGTGCAGGTTCTGCACCTGGTATGGCAGGTTGGACGCGCCCTCCGTGCTCGACAGGTCGATGCCGTTGGGGAGCGGGCCGAACTGCGAGACGATGGAC
>JAOTWJ010000154.1 GCA_029862925.1 Gemmatimonadota bacterium | reverse complement strand
ACCGATCGTGAAATCGTCACCTTGGCGCGCGATACGCATGCCCGGATAGTCGTGTCGTCGACGCTCGCCGTCCAGTACAAAAGGGATTCGTTCACTCTGGATTCCGACTTGCTGGGATTGGGATGGCGTCCTACGTTGGCCGCGTGGCCTCTCCTCGAGAAAGGACGTGCCAAATGCGCCAGTCCCGTCTGTTCGGCCTCTCGGTGGCCAGTTTTGTGTTGACGATCGCCGCGGCCTACGGGATCGCCGCCTGCGGGGGCGGCGCACTCGAGTCGTGCCCGAGCAGCGGCATCGTCTGCACCAATTGCGCGGCCTCGGGCGACTGCAACATCCAGTGTGCAGCGGACGAATTCTCCTTCTGCGGTAACTTCGGGTTCTTCGAGGATCCCGGCGCGCGGTGCGCGTTCTGCGACAGCCGAGCCGATCCGTTTGCCTCGCGGGTGCCGGTCGAACCCTAGTCCGGCCGCGTGAGAGTCCCTGGGCGATCGCCTTCATCCACGGGCTCTTCGGCTCGCCTGGTTCCCGGTCCACCGGATTCGGCAGCGAGTCGTTCAACGTCACGATGCAGGCTTCCGGCTCGCCCGTGCCTTCGCGAATCGGGGTGCTGACGGCTGGAGTCCCCAGCAGGAGCGCGCGCGGCCACCCGCCCGAGGGAGGGCGGCGCGCTCGCCGACCCCGCGCTCCGCGGTCTCAGCGGTCCGTGCCCGCCCGCCTAGCCCTCCCGTCCTGCACCCCGTATCGTAAAGCGCAACGGCATGGCCCGCACGACGATCGCGCGGGCTGCGGGAGAGGACGACATGGCTGAGCCGGTCAAGCGGAGATCCCGGCTCCGGAAGGCGTGGGAGAACCTAGTCCTCCGGTCGGCGGTGTTCTACGCGCTCCTGCTCGGTGGGGCGGTGGCCCTCTGGCGCTGGTTCCCCACGCAGGTGCGGTTCCTTACCGGCGATCTGTTGGGGGATCCCGTGGGCGCGGGCGGCCCGGGCGGGATCGACGCCTTCCAAAACGTCATCACCCAGCCGCTCTTTGGCGGGGCGTGGTCCACCGACATGCGGTCGGCCAGCGTCGCGATGATCGTGGCCGGCCTGTTCGCCCTGCCGGTCGCCTGGATCTACATCCTCACGCGGCAGAAGAAGGGCTTCCGCCAGTCCCAGGTGCACACGCTGATCATGCTGCCCGTGGTGGTGGCCGGTGTGGTGGTCCTGGTGAAGAACAGTCTGGCGCTGGCCTTCAGCCTGGCGGGCATCGTGGCCGCCGTCCGGTTCCGCAACACGCTGGAGGACAGCAAGGACGCGGTGTACATCTTCGTGTCCACGGGCATCGGCCTGGCCGCCGGGGTGGACCTGCCCGTCGCGATCGCCCTCTCCATCATCTTCAATGTCGTCTCGGTCGCGCTCTGGTATTCGGATCTGGGCCGCAGCTCGGCGGCGCTCGAGGGCGGGGTCGCCGAGCGCCGGCTGGAGCAGGCGGTGGCCCACGCCAACCGCCCGAGCGGATTCGTGCAGATGCTGGACGAAGAACTGCTCGAGGCCATGTCCGCCGAACAGCTCGATGCCCTGGCCGAGCGAGCCCAGCGGCGGCGCCGGCGGCACGCGCCCGATCGCGAGTTCCAGCGGTTCGAGACGCGGCTCCGCGTGCGGACGACGGACGTGGACGCCGCGATGCGCGCCACGGAACCGCTGTTGCCCCAGTACGTCAAACGCTGGAAGTTCGGCAGCGTGGTGCACGAAAGCGACGGCACTCACGTCATCGAGTACGCCGTCCAGTTCAAGAAGAACGCTGTCACGAGGGAGCTCGTCAACGTGCTGCAGGTCCGCGGGGCGCCGGCGATCGTGGGCGTGGAGATCCGGTGAATTGGATGACGGTAAGACGGAGTGACGGCATGACGGGATCGCGCGCGGGTGTCTACCTCGTCGCGGTGGCGGCAGCGCTGGGGACGAGCGCCGCCCCCGCCAGGGCCCAGGCGGACACCGCCCCCGCGCCGGCGGACTCCCTCCAGGCCGGGGTCCTGTTCGAGTCCGACGCGCCCCTGCGGCTGCGGTTCGCGGGCGATCTCCGGACCCTGCTCAACGACCGGGATTCGCTCAAGGCGGAATACCATCCGTTCACGCTTGTCCATCGGGCCGGCGACGCGACGCCGGGATCGGTGGAAGTCCGCATTCGGACGCGGGGCCACTGGCGGCGCCAGAAACGGAACTGCGACTACCCACCCCTCCTGCTCAACTTCCCGCAGAGCAAGGTCGAGGGCACCGTCTTCGCCGGGCAGAACCGGCTCAAGCTGGTGACCACGTGCCGCCCGGGCCGGCGCGACTACGAGCAGTACGTGCTGAGGGAGTACCTCGCCTACAAGATCTACAACTTGCTCACACCTCTCAGTCTCCGGGTGCGGCTCGCCAGCACCACCTACGTGGACACGACCGGGCGGCAGGACTCGCTCACCACGCACACGTTTCTGCTCGAAGACGCGGAGCAGATGGCCGCACGGAACGGCGCACGGCTGCTGGACGCCAAGGGCGGCCGCTTTGACATTGTGGATTCGCTTCAGCTCGGGCTCGTCGGGGTGTTCCTCTACATGATCGGCGGCACGGACTGGTCGCTGAGCGGGCTCCACAACATGGAGGTCGTGCAGAATATCGACCAGGGCACCTTCTATCCTGTGGCGTACGACTTCGACTGGACCGGAATCGTGGACACCCGCTACGCGGCCCCCGATCCTCGGCTGGGCCTCCGATCCATCCGCGAGCGCCTGTACCGCGGCCGGTGCCTGAGCGGGGCGCACTGGAACACGGTGCTCGGCGCGTTCCGGGACTGGCAGGCCGAGATCTATGGGCTGTACGAGAACCTGCCGGGACTCGATCCGCGGTACGTCGAGGAGACCCGCCGCTATCTCGACGACTTCTACCGGGTGATCGACGACCCGCGCAAGCTGTCCAGCGAACTGCTCCGCCGCTGCCGCCAGGAGGAAGGCCTCTAAGGTCGCGGCAGCGGCTCGACGGTCCCCACGCCGGTGACGACGCTGAACGCGCCGTCCTCCCACAGCAGGCCCTGAAACGCGCCGAGCGTCTCGAGCGACACGTCGATCACGATGACGCGGCCCTCGTGCAGGGCGGTGACCTGTGGGAGGTCCGTGTGCCCGACCACCATCGTGGTCGCGCCATAGAAGCGGAGCATCGCGTCCAGCTCCTCGGACGTGGCCGCGGGATAGCGGCCTTCACGGGCGCCGACGTAGCCCCGGTACCACAGCGGCCCCGCGCTGCCCAGCAGCATGGACGGCACGTCACTGAACGCGAGTGCGACTGACGAGAGGTCCAGGCTCCCCCGGCCGATCGCGTTCAGGGTGGGGATGTCGAGGCCGCGGCCGGCGAGTTCCGGGGCGAGCCCGCCGTGCACGAACACGACGTCGTTGAGCTTCAGTACGAACGGTTTGCTGCGGAGCCAGCGGCCCAGTTCCATATCGGGCCCGAACAGGTCTGGGTAGCGGATTCCGGTGTAGCGCACGATCCCGCTGGTGTACTTCGCGTGCACGTACCGCAGGTCGTCGCGCATCACCATCATCTCATGGTTGCCTAGCGTGAGATGCACGCGCCCGCCCGCCCGCTCCGCCTCCTGCTCGAGGCGGTACAGGAACCACAGACACTCGGTCACGCGGTCGCCCCGGTCCACCACGTCACCGAGCACGACGAGGTGGCCGTTCCCCCAGCTCCAGCGGCCCGCCGTGTCGATCACGCCGGCGCGCTCCAGGAACGCGACCAGCGCGTCGTACTCTCCGTGGATATCGCTGAGGGCAAGGATGCGCGGGACGCCGTCCCACGTGTCGCGCGCCGGCCGGGGCGGACGGCGCGGGAGCCGGTACTGGGCGGTGGAATCCGTGCAGCGCCCGGCGAACGCGAGCGTGTCCTGGGCCCGCACGCGGTCGGCCGGGAACGCGCCGCCGCACAAGTAGAAGACGATCGCGTGCGTGCTGTCCTGCCAGTACACGTGCGGACCGTCGTTCAGCGAGTCCGCCGGCGGCGGGAGTGCCGCGCGGGTGGACGCGGGGCGGGTTCCCACGGGGGACACGAACAGCCCCGCGCCGAGGAGGAGCGGGAGGATACCGATTCGCAGGTGACGCATGGGGGAGGGCTCCGGGCTGGGGCTCGGGGACGCGGTCCGCCTCCGGAATGTCGGCCCGGGGTGACCGGCGCGGAACCCCCCGGGGGTCCGGCCGATCGCGCGCCGGCGTCGGCCGGGCAGCGCGCTACGCGCGGTCGACCGGCTGCAGCTTGCCGTCCACGATCCGCCGGCCGAACTCCAGACAGCGGTCGACGGCCAGGGCCTCGCTGGCGTAGGTATTGGGCGCGCGGCACCGTCGGACGCCCGTGCGACGGCCGAGCGGCGTGATGTGCACCTCGAGGGTCCAGCTCTGCGGCTTGCCTTTGAGCCGCGTGCGGGGCTCGATCACGTGTCCGTTATACTCGATGCGGTTGCTCATGGTCCTCCAAGGTCGGGGTTTCGGACGTCTCCGTCTCGGCCGGAGTCTCGGATGTCTCCGTCTCGCGGGCCTGCGCCCGCTCCTCGGCGCGTCGGGCGCGCCGCTCCTGTTTGGCCTGGCGCTTCTCGCGCTTGTCGGCTTCCCGCTTGCGCTTCGCTGCCGACAGTGGGCCGCGTCTTGCCATCCTCAGCCTCCGCTCTCGTCGTGGGCGCTCTCGTCGTGGGGTTGGAACACGTGCGCGTCGAGCCACGCCGTGAACCCGCGATCGAGCTCCGCCGCGTCCCGGCCGGGGTGAAACGGCATGACCTCCCACCGTGTCCCGGCGCTCATCAGCCACCACGCGGGGTCCGTGGCGAGCTGCGCCCGCTTTTCGTTGGCCGGCAGGCCGTCGTACGACACGAAATGAAAATCGCGGCCGCGGTACCGCAGCCGCCGCTGCTCCACCACCGGTCGGCTCATCGCAGGTTCTCCAGGGAGCAGTACGGCACCTGCCCGTCGATGATGCGCCGGCCGTACGCGTGGCACCCGCGAATCGCCGCTGCCTCGCTCTCGAACGTCTGCTTGCCACTGAACGCGCGCTGCTTCGAGCGGTACGCGATCACCAGATCCAGGGTCCATTGCCGGCTGCCGCGGATCTCGAACGTGCGGGGCGTGATCGTCCACCCGCGATACGTGACGGAGCTCAACGGCGATCTCCCAGCGTCGGCAGGAGGTCGAGAGTCAGGAGCGCGGACTCATACCGCGACCCCGCCCCTCGCAGCCGCATAAACAGGTGCTCCAGGCTCGGCAGGGACCAGACCGTGGCGAGGGTGGTGCCCGCCACCGACCACGGATCGCCCACGGGATGCGCGACGCCGTCGGTCGGGCGCACGAACCCCGCGTACTCGGCGTACCGCAAGAACTCCGTCAGGCCGAGGGCCATGCGTGGGGTTGGGCACCGAAACACGAAGGTGAACCGCTGCGGCATCGGCAGCGTCTCGGCCGCCACCAGATCGAGCCAGCAGCGCCGCGCCTTGACCAGCGAGCCTGCCGAAAAGCCGTCCTGGTACTCGTCGGGGCGCGCGGCCCTCACCTGGCCGTCCGTGGGATACGTCCGGGGAGGACGGCCACTACCGTCTCGGCATCGCCGGTGCTGCCGTGACACGTCAGGGACAAGGTGCTCCTCGGGGTCGTCGGCTCAAGGTGCGGCCGCAGAGAACGAAAGAAGCGGGATCAGCGCTGAGGCCGATTCCCGCTTTCGGATCGGTGTCCATCGGGCGACACGCGGACGCTATTCGTCCCTCGAAGGATAGCCGGTGGCCGGCACCCTGTCAAACGCGCCGGCCGACGCGCGCGAAGCCCGGGATTGCCTTTCGGCACCGGATCAACTATGTTAGGAGCGAGCCAAGGGGCGTTCGTCGAAGCGCCACAGACACACGCAACGGAATTGCAGGGGAACCGGCAACTGACGCGGTTCCCCTTTCTCTTGGTAGCACGCCGCACGGTGCGGCACCCCCCCGCGGGGACACATCCGCGGACAACACGATGGACGATCGGCCAGTGCGGACATTCCGGACTCCGACGCGCATCAAAACACAGAGGAACAGGTATGTCACGCATCACTGGCAAGGTGAAGTGGTTCAACGATCAGAAGGGCTTTGGTTTCATCACGCCCGACAATGGTGAAAAGGACTGCTTCGTCCACCACTCGGCCATCCAGGCGACGGGTTTCAAGTCGCTGACGGAAGGCGATGCCGTGGAGTTCGAAATGGTGCAGGGCCAGAAGGGCCCGGCCGCGCAGAACGTCTCCAAGATCGGCTAAACACCTCGCGTCGCTTCGGCACGCGATGAAGAAGGGGTCGCACCGAGCAATCGGTGCGGCCCCTTTTGCGTCGTACCCGCCGGCGCTGTCCATGCGGGCCTCGGCTTGACGGTCCGCGGGCGGGAGTGCAACATCTCGGTAGCGAGAAATCCCGGACGCAACCCGAATGCGTCAGCGAAGCCCCACGCACCTAGCGCGTCCCGCGTACCCCGTGGTTCGGCGTGAATCGGTGCCACTTCTCGGAGGGCGCATGCCGTGGACGCTCCCCGTATGATCATGGAGGCGCCGAGCCGGGCGCGCGCGGCGCGCCGCGCCGCGTGCGCCATCACGGCGCTGGCGGTCTCCGCGTGCGCGGACGTCACGGTGCCCCTCGGTCAGCGTGGCCCCATCGAGCTCGGGCCGAGCGCGGGGCAGTACGTCGTGGGGGAGTTCGTGTTCAACAACACCTGCGTCGACCCCCCGGCGGTCCTCATCGGGTCGCGCGCGTCCGCGCGGACGGCCGTGTTCGACCTCCAACCCGGCACGGACCGGGAGGGCGTCGTGGAGCTGACGGGCAGCTTCGAGGTGCCGGACCCCACCCCGGGGGAGCCTGCCATCGTGATCTTCGAGGGGCCGGACTGGGGCGTGTACACCATTACCGGCGATACGCTCCGGCTGCGGTTCGCCAACCGACTGAA
>JAOTWJ010000026.1 GCA_029862925.1 Gemmatimonadota bacterium | reverse complement strand
GATCCGTTAGCAACTGTGTTGAACGCTGGGTACCGGCAGGGCCCAGCGTTCGCCGTCCCGCACCATCGCGTTGAGGATCGTCAGGAGCTTCCGCGCACACGCGATCAGCGCCACCTTCTTCGGCTTCCCCGCCGCAATCAGCCGCTCGTAGAACACCTTCAGCTGCGGATTCCAGCGCCGCCCACAGAGCGCCGCCAGGAACAACGCTGTCCGGACCGGCGCGCGACCGCCATACACCATCCGCTTGCCCCGGAGGGTCCCGCTGTCGCGCGCCAACGGCGCAACGCCGACCAGCGTGGCGATTTGCTTGTGGCTGAGCGTCCCCAATTCGGGGAGCTCCCCAAGCAGCGTCGCACTCACGATGGGACCGACGCCGGGGACGCTCCGTAACAGATCCTCCTTGGCGCGCCAGACCGGACTCGCCTCGATCTGCGCTGCCAACTCCGCGGTGACATCGTCGACCCGCCGCTCGAGCCACCGAATGTGTTGCCGAATCCCCCGGTGCAACGGCCGGGGCGCGTAGCCCAGCCGGTTCTTCTCCGCCACCAACATCTCGAGGAGTTGCCGGCGCCGCGTGAGCAACGCGTCAAGGAGCTGGGTGGCGGCATCCCCCAGCGGGCGGGGCGTGGGCCGCACCCGCTCGGCGAAGAGCGCCAAGAGCCCCGCGTCGATCCGGTCCGTCTTGGCTAACTGCCCCGTCCCCCGCGCGAAGTCCCGTACCTGGCGCGGGTTCGCCACCACAACCGGTACCCCGGCGGCCGCCACCGCCGCCACGACGGCGCGCTCGTAGCCGCCCGTGGCTTCGCACACGAGCAGCGTTGGCGTCAGCCGGCCCAACCGGCCGACGAGCTCGCCAAACTCATCGCTGCCTCCCGCGAGCACGGCCTCGTCGGCTCCCGACCTTGCCACATGCGGGCTCTCGGCCCCGATCAACTGTTCGGGCTTGGGACGAGTCCTGACGGCGGGCGACGCCCTGGCTAACGGACGGTCTCGCGGACCCGAGGCTGCACGGGCTATCGCCCGCCCCAATCTGGGGGCAATTTGATGGGGACGCGATATACAAGGCGGACCAAGCACCGGATCCCGAGGAGCTCTCGAACTTCAAGGAATACTATGCCGGAACATCGCATCGATGTGTTCTTCTACGGCCTCTTCATGGATCAGCAATTGCTCGAAGCCAAGGGCGTCCAACCTACTGACCCTCGTCCCGCCGCCGTTTCAGGCTTCGAACTCCGGATCGGAGCCCGCGCGGCACTCGCGCCCGTTCCTGACGGCCGCGTCCATGGCCTCCTGATGAAACTCTCCCATGCCGACCTGGAGAGGCTTTATGCCGAGCCCAGCGTCCGCGCGTATCGCCCCGTACCGGTTCTCGCGACGGTCAACAACGGCCAGACCGTGGCTGCACTGTGTTATAACCTCCCTGACCCTCCGTCGCCGGATGAGCGCAACACCGAGTATGCGACCAAGCTCCGCTCCCTGGCCAAGCGGGTCGGCCTGCCAACGGATTACGTTGCCTCCATTCGGTGAGCCCGATGCAGCGGCCCAACGAGCGCTTGAAGCTGGCGGGCGCTGATCGTTCTAAGCGACGCGGAGTGTTTGCGGCTGGCGGGCGCGGACTGTCGTCCACTTCTCTTGCGCCGGCCAGCGGGCGCCAGCAGCAGAAGCACCAATCCGTTAGACGGCACTGAGTCAGGAAACCGAGCACGGGGCATGACGTCTCCTCGAATCCGGCGCGTAGTCGCATGTGGCCTGCTGGTGTCGCAGTGCGTGGCTCTGCAAGGCTGCGGACCGGGCTGGCGCATTGTTGGCCCTCCCACGCCGGCGACGTTTCCCGAGCGCCAGCAGGTTCAGGTGTGGCACGGCGGCCGAGCGGAGCAGTGGCACGCCGTCGTCCTGGGTGCAGATTCGATTTCTGGTATCCCGTTCCATCGCCCGATTTCGTGCGATAGCTGTCGCGTCGGCCTGGCACGGGTTGCAGTCGATTCGCTGCGCGTGGGGAATCCAGTGGCTGGTTTCTGGAAAGGCGTTGGGCTAGTGATGGGGGCGACCCTGGTGCTCTGTGCGCTCGTCTGCCCACGTGAGATGAGTTGACGGGAAGTAGTGCCGTCTACCAGGCGCTAGGAGTTGACCGGCGCGGCCGGTGGCGTTAGTACGACTGGCAGGATAGATACGCGTGGCTGGCCGGTGCTGGGCCCGCCTGGTGGGCAGTCGCCGGCAGCTGAAACGCAGGGACGTGAGACGGCAGCCGGCACGACCATGATCGCCTCCTTCTCAACCGTAGAGCTGATCCCCTTGGACGTGGCCCGCGACCTCCCGCGGCTTCGGGTCTGGCTCGAACGCCCACATGTGACCCGCTGGTGGGGCGACCGGGACGAGGCCATGGCGGCCATCCGCCAACATTCTCCTACGGACCATGCTCTGATCGCCGTCGACGCTCGCCCGGTCGGCTACCTCTGTTGGCAGCGCCCGCTTCCCGAGGAGCTCGCGGCAGCCGGGCTCAGCGATCTGCCGGCCGACCTGATTGATGTGGACATACTCATTGGCGAGCCAGACTCTGTTGGTCGCGGAATCGGCCCACAAGCGCTCACGCTGCTGCTCGACCGGCTCCGCGCCGCAGGGCAGACGTCCGTGGGCATAGCTGCTGCGGCAGCCAATCCGCGTGCGCGCCGGGCCTATGAGAAGGCTGGTTTCCGCTTGTTCCGAGCCTTTCAAGAGGCCGGCCAGGATTACCATTACCTCGTTCAATCGTGGCAGGTTGCCGTCTAACAGGCGCATGGTCCTGGCGAGCATGACCGCTCGCAGGCCAGGCGCTGACCGTTCGGCGGCGTGGCCGACGGAAGGTCATGACCCAAACGGGAGGAGCGAACGCATGGCAGGGAGGCCATAGGTTCATGCGCAGGCTAAGATCCAGGTACGTTCCGCATCTCGCTGCCGGCCAGGAGTCCGGCCGCATAGCAGATCTGCGAACCGTTAGGTGGCAACTAAACTCGAGATCCTAAGGCCCGATGCCCATCAAGTATGCCATCGATGAGGACCTTCGGCTCGTGTATGCCGTTGCCGTGGGGAGAGTGACGTTGTCCGACCTCATGGACCATCTGAAGACCCTTCTGCAGGATCCTGCGTATCGGCGCCCGATGAAGAAGCTCGTGGATTATCGTGCTGGCCACGTGATCGACATGAGCGTGGAGGAAACCAAGCGGCTCACGGAGTTCAAACTGCGACACGACGAGACGTTTCGGGGCGAGCAGTGTGCCTTCGTAGTGAGCGACGATGTCGATTTCGGCCTATCGAGGGTTCACGAGATGTATGTGGATCCGCTGGTTACAACGATGGTGTTCAGAGATGTGTCCGATGCGTTCGCGTGGTTGGATGTGGACGCGGACAGTGTCGAAGTTCTTGCCAACCGGGTCCGTGAGTCATGATCCGAGTTGCCGCCTAACAGGCGTTACGAGCTTGACCGGCGGGGGGCGTTGACATGAGCGCATGGCTAGATACGAGTAGCTGGCTGGTGATACGCGCGCCTGGCGGGCGGTCGCCGGCAGCTCAACCGCAAGTACGTTAGGCCGCACCGTACGAGGTGGGTGGTCCTTTCGGGGACCGAGACACCTTCCTAGAGTGTGTCCCGCGCTGGCCGTGGCCCACCGGCCATCGCTCGAACTCACCGGGACAGGCAGAGTAGGACAAGCTCGGCCATTCCCGACGAGGAGAGTAGACCATGAACAGGATCCTCTTCCAGGTCGTGCTAGCCCTGTTCGTCGCCACTCAGGCCGCGGCGCAATCCGGCGACGCGTCGCAGGAGCTGACCCGACTCGAAGATGCATGGGCATTGGCCGTGCAAACCGGGGATGTCGAGACCCTGCGGCTGATCATCGCCGACGATTACATCGGTACGACGGCCGGAGGTGCGGTCCAGCACAAAGAGGCCTACCTGGCAGACTTCATCTCCGGAGATCGCAACACGTCGCTGCTGACCACTGAGGACCTGCGTGTGCAGCTCTATGGCGCAACCGCGGTTCTCACCCACGGTGGGCGAGCCGAGAGCGAGCTGAGGGGAGAAAAGATTGCGGGCAGCTTCCGCTGGACGCATGTCTTCGTCGAGCGAGACGGCCGGTGGCAGGCGGTGGCGAACCATGTAACCAGCGTGCCGGGCGGCTAGGGTCGCCCGCACCTCAAGCGCTGACCGTTAGGCGTCGGAGACGTTGATGACACTTGAGCGCGCTTTCGAGGCGGCTGAACCCTCGCGTCTTCGCTCCGCCTCACTCGACGGACAACTGGGCTTCTCGGGGCGTGCTCGGAGAGCGCGTGTGGCTCAATCGCAAGAATGTGCCCGTCCCGCCGCACCACCGCGTGGCCCCGCACATCCTCAACGCGATCACGGCGGTCGGCAGCATCTTCGTCACTTGGGGGCTCGTCCGCCTGGCCGTCTGGCCCACAGTGCTTGGTGCTGCGCTCATCTACTGTGGCAAGTTGTGGTTCCTCGATCGCATGGCGTGGCTGTTTTCGGACATGCAAGAGCAACAGGAGTATCGCGCTTGGTTGTACTGATCCGCCCGCCACACAGCCGGCTCCGTGGAGGCGGGTGGCACGGCCCGACCCGTAGGGAATGGCCGTTGACGGAGACCGCGCCGGGCCGAACCACGCGGGCTCGCGGCGCGAGCCCGCTGGAGAGGCGCGGGGCGGAATCGAACCGCCGAATGGAGGTTTTGCAGACCTCTGCCTTACCACTTGGCTACCGCGCCGCAGGGCGAAAGCTCGCACCACCCGACCCGATTCTCAACCCTACCGACTGGCCCCCGCCTCCACCGGCGCCCCCCGCTCCACCAGCCAATGCGTGAACCAACTCCGAATCCGTTCCAGCCGGTCGACGAGCAGCCACGGCTCGCCCGTGCGCGACAGTCCGTGCGACGAGCGCGGGTACCGCACGAGCTCGACCGGGACCTTGCGCTTCTTGAGCGCCATGAACCACTGCTCGCCGTCCCCGATGGGCGTGCGATAGTCGTTCTCGCTGTGGATGATCAGCGTCGGCGCGGTCACCTGCTCCACGTAGGAGATGGGAGACAGGCGCCGGTACCGCTCCCGTTCCTCCCACGGCGTCCCGCCGAACGCGTATTCCGTGAGCCCCTGCGCATCCGAATCGCCGTACCAGCTCTCCCAGTTGGCGATCGAGCGACTTGTGACCGCGGCGACGAACCGATCCGACGTGGCGGTGAGCCAGTTCGTCATGTATCCCCCGTAGCTCCCTCCCGAGACGCCAAGCCGCGTGCGGTCGATCTCGGGATACTTGGCCAACGCCGCGTCGACGCCGCCCAGGTAATCCTCGGAGTCCACTTCACCCCAGGCGCCCTGGGTCGCCCACTGGTACGCGTGCCCATAGCCGGTGGAGCCGCGCGGGTTGGGGTACAGGACAAACATCCCGGCCGCCGAGAGCACGTGGAAGGTCTGGAAGAACGTGTGGCCGTACGCGCCGTAGGGGCCGCCGTGGATCTTGAGGACCAGCGGGTACGTGGCCCCTGGCTGGAAGCCGACCGGCTTCACGACCCACCCCTCGATCTCCGTGCCGTCCTTCACGCGCCACGTGAGCCGTTCGGCCGGCATCCGGGTCGTTCCCGCCAGCCACGCATCGTTGAACGACGTGATCCGTGTCTCGCCCCGGCCGTCGCCCTGCGCGACGAACACTTCCGCCGGTGTCGCGGCGTCCGTGACGGTGTAGGCCATCACCCGCCCGTCACGGCTCCACGACACGTTGTCCACCCGTCGGTCGCCGGTCGTGACCTGGCGGACCGGGCCGCCGCGCGCCTGGACCTCGAACACATGGGCGCTGCCGCCGATGCCCGCCTCCCAGCGGATCGCCCGGCCGTCCGCCGTCCACGTGGGCGTGCCCGGGATGAGATCCCAGTCGGCCGTAAGATTGCGCGGCGCGCCGGCAAAGGACCCGTCCGCGCTCAAGGCGACCACCAGAAGCTCGGGCTGCGTGCCGCGCGCGGCGTTCAGCACGTAGGCCAGCGCCCGGCCGTCGGGTGAGACGGCTGCCCCGAATTCCGATCCCGGATTCGTCGTCAGCGCGCGCGGGTCGCCGCCCTCGCGCGCGATGGCATAGATCTGCTGCGTGTTCTCGTCGCTGTACTCGTCGTCCTGCTCGGGATTTCCACCGAAGTAGATCGTGCGACCGTCGCGCGACCATGCGATCCCGCCCACGTCGAACGGCAGGCTCGTGAGCTGCCTGGCCTCCCCACCCGCGGCCGGGACGACAAAGAGTTGCCGCTTCTCCCGCACGGACGGGTGCGGCAACAAGGTGAGCGTACCGTCCCGCTTGTAGCGCATCTGGGTGATCACCCGCCCGTCGAACCGCTTGGTGTCGAGCGTGCGGCTCACGGCATCCGGCGCAATCCATCCCTCCCGCGCTCCCGCCCTCGCGGCCTCCCGTCCCGGCGTCGCCCTTGGGGAGTCATCCTCGTCCTCGAGCGCCTTGCTGTACGCGATCCACTGTCCGTCCGGCGACCAGGACGGCGTGCCCTCCACCCCTGGCAGGTGATACGCCTCCCCGCCGGGCGCCGTGACGCGGGCAAACCAGGCGGTGTTCCGGTCCTCCCCCCGGCGCGACGTGAACGCCAGGACGGTCCCGTCCGGCGACCAGCGCGGGGCCGAGGACTCCTCCGTGGGGTCCGTGAACCGGAAGGGAGCGCCTGACGGCCGCCCGTTCGCGAGCGCCGACAGCCAGATCTCGCGGTGCCGGGTGTTCTTCTCTTCGACGACGGTCGTGACCGTGAACGCGACGTACTGGCCGGTCGGCGAGACCGCCACGTCGCCAACGAACGTCATGCGGTAGTAGTCCTGCGGCAGGACACCGCGGGACTGCGCGACGGCCTGGGGGGCCGCGAGTGCCAGCACGAGCACGGCAAGGGTGCGCATGGAACGGATCTCCGGACGGGGGAAGGTGGCAGAAACTACGCCCCGCCCGCCCGTCCGTGAAGGGCCTTGGCACCGGCGAACGGCAAACCGGGCCGGCGTGCGCCGCCGGCCCGGCTCGGCAAGCACCTCGGCAGGCGCCACAAGGGAACGTCGGCACACGTCGAGCGGGGGTCGCGAAAGCCGCGTCAGCGAGGCACTTGCCCGGGCCGTGGCCTCGCTGTATTCGCTCGCTGCAGCGACCGGAGTGACCCGCCGCCGACTCGTGCAGGGCTTCCTTAACGGTTGAACGTCGTGACCGGAATCCCCGACCCCAGACCGCCCTGGTCGCCGCCACCCGTGAACGTCCCGGTGTACGTCTTGGGCGACTGCCCCTTGATCCGCACCGTCACGACCCAGTTGGTGGACGTGGCGCCGCAGTTGTCCCAGTGGTCCAGCCGAACGATGTACTGCCCCGACGGCGCGCCGTTGGCAGGCCACGTGATATTCTCGTTGCGGGTATCATCGGTGCCGCACCCCGCGTTCGAGTCCAGATCCAGCTGGCCGCCGCTCGCGGACGTCTCGTTCCCGTAGTAGATCTCCTCGCCGCTGGGATCCACGACGTGGAGATCGACGTCGGCCTGGGTGTTCCAGGACACACTCACCTGCACGTCGCCCGTGCCGACGGTCACGACCGAAACCGGCCAGGTGGCGTACGAGCCGATGGCCGTGGCGCTCGTGCCCGCCGCGAACCGCAGCGTGAACGACCCCGGCGGGAGGTCCTGCGACAGCGTGACCACGATCTGCGCGGACGTCGCGGACGCCGGGAGCGTGAGCCGGTAGTAGTCGGGCCGCCCCTCCACGGCGACGATCACCACCGAGAACTGCTGCCCGCTCGAGAGCGTCACCTGGGCGCTTCCCCCGGTGATCGCGCTCGGCGGGGTCGTCGCCGTCACTGCGGGCCCACCGGCCGTGGCCGGCGGGTCACCCCGCTGCAGGGAGGCGGTAGCGCCTCCGGCAACTGAGACCGCAGCGACGAACTGGCTGACCGAGTTGTCGGGGCCGGTCGAGTCCCCACAACTCAGGGTGACGACGACGGTCGTCGCCCCGAGCAAGAGCTGATGAATCCTGCGCACGGATGTCTCCGGAGAAAAACGGACCCACCAAGCTACTGACTTCGGCACGTCCGTCCAGTAGGGCGCAGACTCAACGACCGTGGCGCCCAGACTACTCCACCCGAGAGCGCCCAGACTACTCCACCCGAGAGCGCCCAGACTACTCCACCCGAGAGCGCCCGAACTTCGGAAAATCGAGGAAAGCGCTCGGCAATCATTCCCTGGGGACGGTGGCCTGGCGACGCCCGCCCCCGCAGGCCAGAATACCGCATCGTGTTCCCGCTCACGTTCTCCCGGACACCATGATGATCCCCCGACGCTCCTTGCTCCGGGCGGTGGTGGCCACTGCCCTCGTCACGACCCCGCTGCTCGCCCAGCGCGGGCCCGACCTGCGCCGTCTCGATGCGGCCATTGCCAAGGCGCGCGCCGACTGGAACGTGCCGGGTCTGGCGGTGGCCGTCGTGAAGGATGGCCAACCGGTGTTCGCCCGTGGCTACGGCGTCCGCCATGTCACCGACGGCGGCACGGTGGACGAGCACACCTTGTTTGCCATCGCATCGAACACGAAGGCGTTTACCGCGGCCTCCCTGGCAATGCTGGTCGACGCGGGCCAGCTGCGTTGGGACACGCGCGTCACCGACCTCCTGCCCTGGTTCGAGTTGTGGAATCCCTACGTCACGCGCGAAATGCGGGTCCGCGACCTGCTCTCCCATCGGAGCGGCCTCGGCACGTTCAGCGGTGATCTGCTGTGGTACGGCACGAGCTACACGGCGGAGGAAGTCGTGCGCCGCGCGCGGCATCTCGCACCCGCCGCCGGCTTCCGCGAAGGGTACGGCTACTCGAACCTGATGTTCATCGCGGCCGGCGAGATCGTCCCGGCCCTCACCGGCAAGCCCTGGGACAGCTTCGTCAGGGACCGCATTCTCGATCCGCTCGGAATGACCGAGACCGTGACGTCGGTGGCGGCGCTCGCCGGCAGGGACAACGTGGCCCAACCCCACGCCGAAAAGGCCGAGGGCGTCGTGCCGGTCGTCTGGTATCACTGGGACGCCATGGGGGCGGCGGGTGCCATCATCTCGAGCGTCCACGACATGGCCAAGTGGCTGATTCTGCAGCTCGGTCGCGGCGAGGCCAACGCCGTGCGCGTGTTCTCCGAGGATGCGTCCCGCACCATGTGGACGCCGCACATCTGGATCCCGGTGGGCGCCCAGAGCGAGAAGCGCTTCCCCACGACGCACTTCTCCGGCTACGGACTCGGCTGGGGGCTGCGCGACTATCGGGGCCGCAAGCTCGTCTCCCACGGCGGCGGCTACGACGGGATGTTCTCACAGGTGACGCTGGTTCCCGAGGAGGGGCTCGGGATCGTCGTCCTCACCAACGCCATGACGAGCGTGCAGACCGCCCTGACCTATCAGATCCTGGACGCTTATCTCGGTGGTGACGGGAAGGACTGGAGCGCCGAGTACCTGGCGCGTGCCCGCGCGGACACCAGCACGGAACGGCGTCAGTGGCTCACGTGGGAGCGCGCCCGCGCACCGAACACGCAACCGTCCCTGCCGCTCGAGGCCTATGCGGGGACGTATGGCGGAGCGCTGTACGGGGACGCGACGGTGACGGTCGAAGACGGTCGGTTGGTGCTCCGGCTGCTGCCCGCCCCCGACCTCACGGCCGACCTGACGCACTGGCACTACGACGTGTTCCGCGTGCAGTGGCGCCACGTCTTCCCGTGGTTCGGGGACGGGCTGGTCCAGTTTCAGCTCGCCGCCGATGGCACGGTCGCCGAGATGAAGATCGACGTGCCGAACGACGACTTCTGGTTTACCGAGCTGGAGCTCCGGCGCCGGCCGACGCCGTAGCGCTCCAACGGCTCACTGCTGGCCGGTCAGCGCCTGGATCTCGGCCGGCACCGCGAACACCGAGTCCGGCACGGCCATGGTCTCGACCGTCGCGATGGTCACGACCTGCTCGATCCCCATGGCGCGCTGAACGGACTTGAAGGGGATCTTCACCCCACCGACGTCGCGCCAGTCGGAGACTACGCTCACGGCCTCGATGTCGCCCATGGGTGATCCCTGCGTGCGCCGCGAGCCCCGCTGCAGCCCCGTGCTCTTGTCGAAGAACTCGACGTACGATTCGCCGTCGACCGTGGTCACCTTCACGCGATAGCACGGGACGCCGTCGAACTCCTCTTCCGCCTCCGTCTCCAGGGCCGTGAACAGGCGCTCGGGATAGAGCCCCGACTCGAAGTCCGCCTCCTGCGCCAGCTGGGCGCGCTCCAGCCCGTCCAGCACTCTCGGGCCCAACATGGGATTCAGGTTCCAGGCGACGGTCCCGTTGTAACCGGTGCGCACCGTGCCGATCCCCGGGATCGTGACGGTGACGGCCATCCGGTCGGGCGGGGCCTGGTACAGCTCCAGGTCGCCGCTGATGCCCTGGGCGGGCACGTCGAACGTGCCGACGACGTGCCGCCCGGCCTGGCGCTTGAGCGCCGCCTCACCCCCGACGGCGTCGATGAACCGCTGGATCACCGCCCGTCCCTTCGGGAGGGCATCGGCCTGCGCGACAGCGGGGACGGGGAGCGTGCCAAGCGCGAGGGCCACGGCACCCGAGGTTCGCAAGAGACTCCACATCGGTCTACTCCTTCTCCATTCGTGGTTCCGGTTCGCTCCCCGCCCGTGCCTCCTTGGCGCGGACGGCATCGATCCAGGCGAGGGCTGCGTCCATCACCCGGTCCCGCCCGGCCAGCAGATCACCTCGCGTGAGCGGGACCGCGTCATCGGGGACGACACCCCGTCCCTCGAGCACGACTCCCGTACTCGTAATGAACTCGGCGATGGCGTGATACAGCACGTCGCCGTTGGGGAGCCGGTCCCAGACCGCCGGCAGCACCCCACCGAGCGTGGTGGCGCCGAACACGCGCACCCGTTCCAGCGCCTGCATCCCGCCGGCAAACACTTCCGACGCGCTCGCGCTGGCCTCATCCACCAGCACCGCGACCGGGCCGTCGTACGGCTGCACGCGCTCGCCGCGCTGGCTCACCCGTCGAGGGTTGGCGACGATCTTCAGGTCGGCCTGCCGGTAGCGGAAGGTCCCCAGCGTCGCCCGCGTGTCGAAGAAATGGCCGGAGACCCCCACGATCATGCCGCCCAGGCCGCCGCGATTGCCGCGCAAATCCATGACGATCCCGTCGGCCGCGCGGGCGGCGTCCATGGCGCTGTCGACCTGTCGGATGAGCGGGACCATCCAGAAGTTGAACCAGATGACGCTCACGGGCCGTCCCGCGGCCGTCGCGGTATCGTGGCTCGCGAACCTGGCGAAGAACGTCGGCAGACTCCCGAACTTGACCGGCTCGCTGGGATCCTGCCGCCGGGTGAGCACGAGCTCGCGCGCCCGATCGGCCCCGTCGCGCACCGTCAACGAGCAGGCCGTCCCCACGGTGCCGCCGAGCCGTCCGTGGGCCGCACTCCACACGAGGAACCCCACGGGCCAGCGCGCGTTCCGCGCGCGCAGCCGTTCCAGCAGATCGGCCACGGAGCGGCCGTTCACCGCCTCGATCACCCAGCCGGGACGGACGCCGGCGGCGTCCGCCGGCGACCCGGCCTCCACCGACGTCACGACCAGCTCCTCGCCGATCAGCCGGAAGTCCAGGCCGAGGTCGCCCGTGCGGGCGCCGCCGGAGTCGGCGCCGGGATCCAGCGTGTCGGCGAGCTCCTTGGGGAAGATCGCGAAGTGCGACTGGCCCAGCCGGTCGAGCATGTTCGTGATGACCCCGCGCAGGGCGGACGCGCTCGTCGCGCTGGCGGCGTGCGGACGGACGCTGTCGCGGAGCGCCACCCAGTCCACCCCGTTGAACGTCGTGTCGAAGTGGGTCTCGTAGACGATGCGCCACGCGGCATCGAACGTCTGGAGACCCAGCGCAGCGTCGTACGGGGGACCTGACGGGGCCCGCGCGGCACACGCGCCGAGGGCGGTGGCCGTGGTCATGGTCAGCAGGGCGCGTCGCGCGCCGGACAGCCGCAGCATGAAGATCTCCTCCCGCCACCGGCGGGACATGCCGCCGGCCGACCTCGCAATCTGTATCGGTGCGCGATCCGGGACCACTGGGGGCGCTGCTCGCCATGCGGGTCGCAGGCCAGTCTTCCGCCAGGGATCTCACCCCATCCCCGAAGCGCTCAGACGGCCTCACGCGCGAGCGCGGCGGCCATCAGCTCGACCGTGTCTGCCGCGCGCAGCCGATCGATCCGCCCCGGGTCGGCCACGAGCCGTGCGACACTGGCCAGGACCGCGAGGTGCTCGGCGGGCTGGTCGCTGGGACTCAACAGGAGGAAGACCAGCTGAGCCGGCCGTTCGGTCCCGGGAAACTGCACGCCGTCGACGGTCCGGCCCAGGAACAGCTGCGGCGTCGTCAGGAAATCGAGCCGGGCATGCGCGATCACGACCCCGGGCGTGAGCTCGAGGGCGGCGCCGCGCTGGCTGTGGAGCAGCAGCCGCAGGATGTCGCGCCGGCGGCCCTTGTCCGCGCGATATTGGCGCTCGAGCAGCCCGTCGAGCACGCCGTGCGCCGACTGCCCCGCCAAATCCGGTACGATGCGCGACCGGGCGAGCGCGCGGGGCAGATCCGCATCCGGCCCGGCCGACTGCCACTGATCGACGCGCTCCGCCGGGTACAGCAGCAGGAAGCTCTCGGGAACGAGCGCCGCCAGCCGGGCGGGCAGCCGCTGCAGGAATGGATGCCAGGAGACGGTGTTGCGCCGCGCCCCCAGCACGACCACGAGGTCCTCGCGTTCCAGCATCTCCCGCAACGTGCCGAGCGTCGTGCTCCAGTTCCGGGCCGCGCGTGCCTTCAGCGGCACGACCGGTTTCACCCGCGCGAATTGCGATTCGTAGATCTCCGCCTCGCTCTCGACGGCGAGGAGCAGGACCCCGGCGCCCAACCGGTTCGCCAGCCGTTTCACCGTGGTGATGGCGTCGAGGAACCCCGCCGCGTGGTCCGAGCCACGCGGGATCAGCACGACCAGGCGTTTGGTCGTGTTGAGCGGATGGCCCAGCTTCGCCACGAGGACCTGCTGGACACTCTGCTCCAGCAGCTGGTCCAGCGTGCTGCCGAACACCCACTGGCGTGACGTCCGGCCATCCCAGCCGATCACCACGGTGGTGCTGCGCGTTTCGATGGCCGCCCGCAGGATCCCGCTCGCGAAGTTCTGGTCCACGCGCGTGATGGACTGTACGTCGGCACCCGCCCCCGACGCGTAGGCCACGGCCTTGGAGAGCATCTTCTCCGCGTTGGCGACGTACGCATCGGCCGACGTCCCGTCCTCGGGGACGACCGTGAGGACGTACAACGGCTCGGTCGAACGCTCCTCCCGCAGCAGGAGCGCGAGGTCCATCAGCTGCGGGGCGGTCTTCGGATTGGACATCGGCGCGAGCACGCGGCGGGGCATGGTACTCGGCTGCAGCGGCGTCCGTTCCTCCTCCAGGGCCAGCGCGCGTCCGTGGCGTTCCACGATCCAGGGCCCCAGGAAGCTCGTGACCATCATCAGCACGACGACCCCGTTTTCGACGACGCTGTCGAACAGCCCGACCTCGAGGCCGATGAGCGCGATGGCCAGCGTGGCCGACGCCCGCGGCACCGACAGCCCGAACACGGTCTGTCGCTCTTCGGAGCGATAGCGGAACGCGCGGGCCGTGACCCCCGCCGCCAGCCACTTGCCGAACACCCCGAGGCCGACCAGCGTGCCGATCACCAGCCACGCCCGGGGGCCGCCGAGCAGCACCCGCACGTTGACCAACATGCCGACCGACAACAGGAAGAACGGGATCAGAAACGCCTCACCCAGGAAGTGCACCCGATTGATCAGCAGCCCCTGCGGTGGAATGAGCCGATTGAGCGCAAGCCCCACGAGAAACGCGCCGATGATCGGTTCGACCCCGGCCAGCTCGGCGAGAAACGCCCCGGTAAACAGCACGGTCATGACGAACACGAACGTCGCTGCCGTGCTGGTCGTCTCTCGACGGAAGTACCACCGCGCGAGGCGCGGCAATCCCAGCAGGATGACCGCGACGAACACGCCGAGCGATAGCACCAGGCGGAGCCAGAACGCCGCGTCCAGCGCGCCGCGCGTCGCCGAGGCCACGACGGCCAACACGAGCAGCGCCGCCGTATCGGCGATCATCGTCCCACCCACGGCCGTGGTCACCGCGGCGTTCTTCGCGATCCCCATGCTGAGCGCGAGGGGATACGCCAACAGGGTATGCGACGCCAGCATGGCGCCGATCAGCACGGCGCTCGGCAGCGAGAAGCCGAGCAGCAGGGCGCCGCCCAACCCAAGGCCCTGCGGCAGGAGGAACGTCACGGCCCCGAACCACACGCTCTGCCAGCGATACCGCTGGAACCCGTGGAGGTCGATCTCCACGCCCGCGAGGAACATCAGGTAGATCAGTCCCACGGTACCCAGCAGCACGATCGTCGGGCCGCGCGCCAGCAGATTGAGCCCGTGCGGCCCGACGATCGCCCCGGCCACGATCACTCCGATGATGCCCGGCACGTTGAGCCGCTGCACCGCCAACGGCGCGAGCAGGAAAATCACCATCGCCAGTGCAAACACGAGCACCGGGTCGGTGAACGGCAGGCTCATCTGGGGGTTGAAGGCGAACATGCCCCTCCAATATGTCCGCCCGACGGGCGACGGGCCACGCCGGGGCGTTGCGCGACGCAGGCCCGTACTGGAATATTCGCTCGATCCGGGATGCGGCCCGACCCCCAGCGAGGACGGACATCATGCTGCTGACGACGACCCCGTCGATTGACGGATACGAGATCACCGAGTATCTCGGCATCGTGACCGGCGAAGCCATTCTCGGCGCGAACATCTTCAAAGACTTCTTCGCCGGGATCCGCGACATCGTCGGCGGCCGCTCCGCCGCTTACGAACAGGAACTCCAGCGGGCCCGCACCATCGCGCTCCAGGAACTGCACGCCCAGGCCGAGGGGCTCGGGGCCAATGCCGTCGTGGGGATCGACCTCGACTACGAGACGATCCAGATCGGCCAGGGCGGAACCATGCTCATGGTGAGTGCGACAGGGACGGGGGTGCGGGTGGCCTGGTAGAGCGGCGGGCGGGCGGATTGGCGGTCGGGCGGTTGGGCGGACCGTTGCCCCGCCGAGGACCACTCGCCCATCCGCCCAACCGCCCCACCGTCAAAACTCGTACGCCCGCCCGAAGCTCACGACCCAGCGGCTCCCGGTCACCCCTTCGCCGAACTGATACGCCACGTCGAGCCGCCCCAGGTTGGGCCCCGTCGAGCGCGTGGCGCCCAACCGCAGCCCCAGGCCCACATCGCCGCCGAAGCGGGGATCCTGGTCCGCAAACCACGCTCCCCCGTAGTCCAGGAACCCCGCCACCCCCACGCCGAGCAGGCCGAACAGGTCGTCGACCAGGAAGAGACGATGTTCGAGCACGCCCCAGACCGCACGCGTGCCGGTGAAGGCGTGCGGTTCGAACGCGCGCGGGCCGCGTCCGTGCCCCAGGTCGAACTCACCCCCGGGAAGCGGATTCTCTTGCACGCCCACCTCGACGTGCAGCACGGTGGCCTGGCGCGGGATCAGGCGTGACGCGAGGGTGAGCCCGGCGCGCACCTGACCGGAATCCAGTCCCGCGGACGTGACGAGGGCCGTCGCGCCGGCCCGGAGGCGCGCGAACGCGGTCGGCGTGCCTACCCCGCCGGACACGTCGATGCCTAGCCCCGCACCATTCCGCGCGTACCCGAACGCCGTCGGCGCCGCGACGACCCCGAGGGTGACGCGCGCGCTCAGGTCGATGTCCTCCTCGCGCGCGAAGCCGTTGTAGTGCGTCACCTCGAGATAGCGGGGCCGCTGGGCCTCCAGGAACACACCCGCCACGCCCGTCACCGAGTCCGGAACAGCGAGGGCCGTGTCCTCGACCTGAAGAAACTGCTCCTGCCGCACGTGCCCGTAGAGGCCGAGGCGCACGAATCCGCCCGCGCCGGCCATGGGCGCCCAGGCGACCCACGCCCGCTGCACGAAGGCGCGGGTCCAGAGCGTGTCGCTCTCCACGCCGTCCCGGAAGCGCAGCACCCGCCGGCTGGCCGCCTCGCCGGGCAGCCCACCCCCGGCCCGGTCCCCGAGCGACCGAAACTGCACCTCCGGCGCCCACGCCCCGACGCGCCCGTCGCTCAGGTTGTCGAAGAAGCCGGCGACGACGGCGCGCGTCCCAAACGCACGGTTGATCTGCCCGCGGAAGCGCCACGCGTCCCGATCGACTTCCTTGCGGTAGCTCGCGCCAACGAGATTCCCCGTCCCGAGCACGTTGCGCTCGTTGAGCCCCACCGACCACGTGAAGACCCCCCCGGTCGAGCTGGCGTTGGTCTCGAGCGACGTCGTCCAGCCGTCGGACGTCGTCACGCGTGCCACGAGCCGCCCGTCCACCCACGCCGTGTCGACGACGACGCGCCGGAAGATCCCGAGCCGTCGGAGGTTTCGCTCCGTCTCCTCGAGCACGCGCGGATCGTAGCGGTCCCCCACACGGAACAGCACCTCACGGCGCACGACCCACGGCCGCGTGCGCACGTGGAGCGCGTTGGTGAGGCCGAACAGCCAACTGCGTGCCGCCTCGGTCGAATCGAAGATGTCGTGCGCTTCGACGGCAACGGAGTCGATGGTGGGCGCCTGCGCGCCGAGCGCGCGCGCGCACAGCGATGCGGCGGCAGCCACGAGGAGGAATCGGGGAGGCACGCAGGGAAGTCTAGAAGCCGGACGGACGGACGGAAAGACGGAAGGACGGAACGTGGGTCTTGTTCCGTCCTTCCGTCCGTCCGCCCGTCCGGCTGGCTGGCTGGCTGGCTGGCTGGCCTAGTACCGACCGAGGTAGCGGTCGATCTCCCAGCGGTGCACCTGGGCCGAGTAGTCGAGCCACTCCTGCCGTTTCGCCTCGACGAACCGCTCGACGATGTGCGGGCCGAGGGTCTCGGTGATCACCTTGTCCTTCTCGAACTGATCGAGGGCCTCGTGCAGGTCGCGCGGCAGTTCCGTGATCTTGTACCGGCGCTTCTCGCGCTCGCTCATCGTGAAGATGTTCTTGTTGACGGGATCGGAGGGCGTGAGCTTCCGCTCGATCCCGTCGAGCCCGGCCGCCAGCATCACGGCGAGCGCGAGATAGGAGTTGGCCGCCGGGTCGGGCATGCGCAGCTCACAGCGCGTGCCCTGCCCACGGCGTTCCGGAATCCGGATCAGCGGCGACCGGTTGCGCATGCTCCACGCCACGTTGGTCGGCGCCTCGTAGCCCGGCACCAGCCGCTTGTAGCTGTTCACGAGCGGATTGGTGATCGCGCAGAAGCCGCGCGCGTGGTCCAGCAGGCCCGCGATGTACTGCAGCCCTACGCGTGAGATCTGCCACTCCGCCTTCTCGTCGTAAAACGCGTTCTTCCCACCCTTGAACAGTGACTGGTGGGTGTGCATGCCCGAGCCGTTCTGCCCGAAGATCGGCTTCGGCATGAACGTGGCCAGGAAGCCATGCCGGTAGGCCACGTTGCGCACGACGAAGCGGAATGTGGCGATGTTGTCGGCGGTCTCGAGCGCGTCCGCGTACTTGAAGTCGATCTCGTGCTGCCCCACTGCCACCTCGTGGTGCCCGGCCTCGACCTCGAAGCCCATGTGCACCAGATCCTCGATGATCAGCCGGCGGATCGGCTCGGCCTTGTCCACCGGCGCGAGGTCGAAATACCCGCCGGTATCATGGGTGGTGAGCGTGGGGTCGCCGTTCTCATCCAGCACGAAAATGAAGAACTCGGCCTCGCAGCCAGCCATCATCTGGTAGCCGAGCTTCTTGGCCCGGTCGATCTGCCGCTTCAGCGTGAGTCGCGGGCAGCCGGCGAACGGGGAGCCGTCCGGCACCAGGATGTCGCAGATGATCCGCGCGACCCGCCCCCCCTCGTCCTCGTACGGCAGCACTTTGAACGTGTCGAGGTCGGGCCGGAGCAGCATGTCGCTCTCCTCGATCCGTACGAACCCCTCGATCGACGAGCCGTCGAACATGATCTCGCCCGCCACGGCCTTCTCGAACTGCGACTGCGGCACTTCGACGTTCTTGTTGACGCCGGTGACGTCGGAGAATTGCAGACGGAGGAAGTCCACCTGCATGTCCTTGCAGATCTTCAGAATGTCCGCCTTGGTGGCGCCTTTCGTGTCGATCACCCGGCCGCGCAACGGGGGCTTTTCGCCCGTCGGGCCGGGGCGTGTCTTCGGGGGCACGGTGCTGCTCCTTCGGAGAGAGTGAAATCCGGAAGGCGGCAAGCTATCGAGGCCCCTTCCCAGTGTCAAGCGATACTGGCTCATGTTGCAAGTTTCATCCCCATTTCTCGCCAAAACAGCCACCATTTTCGCCCAATTGACCATCGATCTGTGCGAATTGTGCCGAAATCAGGTGACACCTGTGCACTCCCCGCCACGGTCGAGGGCCGCCCGGAGAGCCGGCTCTGTTCTCGGCCGGCCCATCCGCGCATGGAGCACGCCACCAGCACGCCGGGGTTGGCCAAGGCACGGAGTCGGACGCTCGGGGACTGCGGGGGCCGGCAGGGGTGGGATCAGGCCAGCGAGTCGAGCAGGTTCCAGAGTTCCTGCGCGGAGAACTCGCCAAAGCGGATTTCGATGTCCTTCGCCGACCACTCGAGGAAGATCCAGCCCGAGAGGCGGTGCGCGCGACCGGAGACGAAGTGGATCCGTCCGCGCAGACCTCCAATCTCGTCGTCCCGGGCGAACTCGATCAGCACGTCCCAGCGACTCTCGCCGCGCTGCAGCTCGCCCATCTGACGCGCCTGGATCTCGCTCAACGGCGGATCAAACCGTTTGCTCTTCCGTGGCTCGCCGCTCATGCGCGCAACGTTAATGCGCGTCGCGTATGGGCGCTACGGCTGGGCGGAGGGGCGGAAGGACGGACCGAAGGAGGGCAACGGAGGGCGGGAGGCGAGGGCCCCCGCCGGCTCCGGCCCGCCCCACCATCGGTCTTTCCGCCTGTCCGTGCTTCCGTCCGTCGTCTGTCCGCCCGTCCGCCGTCCCTATTACATTGCCCCACTTACCCTTTTCGACACACCGGGAGTGCATCCAGCATGAAGTGTCCTGCGTGCGGCACCAACGCCAGCGGCAAGTTCTGCAGTTCGTGCGGCGCCCAGCTGTCGGCCGCCGCGTGTTCGGCGTGCGGCGCCGCACTCAGCGCCGGCGCCAAGTTCTGTCATGGCTGCGGGGCCCCGACGGGGCGCGGGGCCGACGCGGCGGCCCGCGGGGCGCCGGGAGCGGCGCCGCGGAGCAACATCCCCTGGATCGTGGGAGCGGCGCTCGTGGTGGTCGCGCTCGTGGTGCTCGCCATCACCCAGCTCAACCCCGGCGGGCCGGCTGCCGCCGGCCCTGCCGCGGCCCCCGGCGCGCCAGGCCCCGTCGATCTCTCCCAGCTGTCGCCCCGCGAGGCGGCCGATCGCCTGTTCAATCGCGTGATGTCGGCGGACGAGGGCGGCGCCCGCGACACGGCCCGGTTCTTCGCGCCCATGGCCATCCAGGCCTACGCGATGGTGGGCGACCTCGATCCCGACGCCCGCTACCACCTCGGCCTGCTGCACATCATCGCCGAGAACGCCGCTGGCGCGCTCGCGCAGGCGGACACGATCACGCAGGGCGTCTCGGGACACCTGTACGCGGCCGTGTTGCGCGCGCAGGCCGCGCAGCTGCGTGGCGACGACGCCGCGCGGCGGCGCGCCGAGCAGGCGTTCCTTACCAACTATGACGCGGAGGTCGCCGCGAATCGCCCCGAATACCGGGACCACCCGGGACTGCTGGAGCGCTACCGCGCGGAGATTCTCGCCCGGCAGGGCACGCCCGGACGGTGAGCGACGCCATTGCCAAGGCAGGGCCCAGCGCTCCATTGTAGAGCCTGATCGCCACCAGATCATCGAGGGAGTCGAGGTGTCGTCCACGCCGCCCCCCCCCACTCCGGTTCGCGTCATCGTCGTCGACGACGAAGAGGCGCTGCGGAATGCGCTGAGTCAGTATCTGCGCTACCGGCGCTTCGAGGTCGCGGCGGCGGCGAACGGCGAAGGGGCCCTCACCGCCCTGCGGGCCGGCGGCGCGTCCCTCATGCTGCTCGACGTGCGCATGCCGGGCCAGAGCGGGGTGGACGTGGTGCCGGAGGCGCTCGAGATCGATCCCGACCTGGCGATCATCATGCTCACCGCCGTGACCGATGCCACGACCGCAGCCGTGTGCATGCAGCGGGGCGCGTATGACTACCTCACCAAGCCCATCGAACTGTCGGACTTGGGCGCCGCCGTCGACCGAGCCCTGCGGCGGCGGGACACCCAGATCCAGAACCGCAACATCTCCTCCTGGCTGAAAGAGGAGGTCACGCGGCAGACGGCCGAGCTGCGCACCAAGCAGCGACGCGTGGAGCAACTCACCACGGCAACGCTCGAAGCGCTCATCAACGCGCTGGAGGCGAAGAGCGACTTCCTCAGCGGTCACTCGGCCCGGGTGGCGGCCTACTGCGCCAACATCGCCCACGAGTTGGGCATGCGGGATGACGAAGTCGAAGCGGTGCGGATCGCCGCCCGGCTGCACGATCTCGGCAAGATCGCGGTGCGCGAGTCGGTGCTGGAGAAGAAGGGGCCGCTCACACCGGAGGAGTACGAGCATGTCAAGCGGCACGTGACGATCGGGGCCCAGATTCTCGAGCCGTTGAGCCACCTGGGCCCGATCGTCGAGTTCGTGCGGACCCACCACGAGCATTGGGATGGCAGCGGCTATC
Organism: Gemmatimonadota bacterium; assembly: GCA_029862925.1. Classification (GTDB taxonomy): domain Bacteria; phylum Gemmatimonadota; class Gemmatimonadetes; order Gemmatimonadales; family GWC2-71-9; genus JAOTWJ01. The sequence goes on along the minus strand of JAOTWJ010000026.1, from coordinate 7,047 downwards.
CCGACGGGCAGAGCGGCGAAGCCATCCCCCTCGGTGGCCGGATCATCGGCGCCGCGGAGATCTACGACGCGCTGACGACCACCCGACCCTATCAGGAGAAGATGGATCCCGACGCCGCCGTCGATCGCATGCGGATGCTCTCGGGGTCGGTCCTCGACCCGCAGGTGATGGAGGCGTTCGCCGCCACGGTGGCCCGGCGCCAGATGCTCGTGTTTCTCCACGACGAGGATCAGCCCGAGGTCCGCTGACCCGCCCGGCGCGGCGCCTCACCAGCGTTTCAGCCGTCCCAGCCGCGAAGTCGTCAGCGTGTCGGCCGCCGCTCCGCGGCGGACAATGAGAGTTGTGTTGGCCGCCCCGTAACCAAGACCCGTGGGACCGATGCGAATGGCGGCGCGTGTCGCCGACAGCGAGACGCCGTGGCGTGCCGGCCCCGGTCGTTCGAGGAAGGCGGAGTCGCCCGCGGCGTGTTCGTACACGGCCGCGAGCGTATCCCCCGTGAACTCGATCCGCACCCGGGTCGCCCGCAGAATGGCCGCATACCGGGCTGCCTGGTAGAACTGCGCGAGCTCCACCGCGGCCCGGCTGACGCGGGTGCGGTCCTGCCACTGCAGCCACCGGGGTGCGGCCAGCAGCAGCAGCGCCGCCGTGAGCCCGAGCACGACGACGAGCTCCACGAGTGCGAAGCCTGCCGCCGCGCCGCCGCACCTGGTGCCGTGGTCGGATCCCATGGGTCCCACCGTATTCGCCCGCCGCGCATGACCCGGTACCACCACAGCGCCGCCCGGTACACCGCTACGCTCTTGCCGGGTGCGCACGGCCGGGCGATACTGCGCGCGTGGCCGCCGATCCTCTTCTCGTGCTGCGGGAGTATCGCCGCTTCGCGCCGTGGAACGTGCGCGACCTCGTCGCCACCGCCGGACATATCCTCCGGCAGTCGCGCGTCCGTCCGGTGAGTCCTTCCGCGGCGGTCGCCCCCGGGGAACGGACCATCCGGTTCTACGTGACGCGGGGGCTGTTGAGCCCGCCGGAGGGCCGTGGCGCGGCGGCGAACTACTCCTATCGTCACCTCCTGCAACTGCTCACCGTGAAGCTCCGACAGATGGAGGGCGCGACGCTCACCGCCATCGTCCGCGAGCTCGGCGAGGCTACCGGTGACGTCCTCGAGCGGCGGGTGGCCGCAGCCCTCGGTGAGCGGCTCCCGCCCCCGGCCGAGGCCCCGGCCGGGGCCGGCCGCGCGTTTCACGGCGCCGCAGAAGACCCCCAGCCGACCGTCGTGCCCGACCGCGAGACGTGGCGCCGCGTCGCCGTCGGGCCCGGACTCGAGCTCCACGTCAACACCACTCACCCACTGGCCGACCCCCGGCTCGCCGAGGCGCTCGCGAGCGAGGTGCGCGCGGCCCTGGCCCGTGTTCGCGCCGACCGTCCCAATCGCTGATCGGCTTGCGGCGGACGCCGCAACTCCCACTTTAGGGGTGCGCCCGGCGGTCCTCCGCGCGCCGACGTTCACTCTCACACGGAGCTCGCCCTGATGCTGTGGATCGTGGTGATTCTGCTGGTCGTCGTCATCGCCTGGGTCATCGGCGCCTACAACAAGCTGATCGCCCTCAAGGGCCAGACGGTGAACGCCTGGAAGCAGATCGATGTCCAGCTCAAGCGCCGGCACGATCTGATTCCCAACCTGGTGAACGCCGTGAAAGGCGCGATGGAATTCGAGAAGGAGACCCTGGAGTCCGTCATCCAGGCACGCAACCAGGCCGTCAAGATCCAGGCGGGGGCCTCCCCCACTGGTGGCGTGGCGGCGTTGGCCCAGGCGGAGGCGACGCTGGGCGCCGCGCTCTCGCGCCTCAATGTCGTGGTCGAGCAGTATCCGCAGCTCAAGGCGACCGGGAACGTGGCCCAGCTCCAGGAAGAGCTCACGACGACGGAGAACCGGGTCGCGTTCGCGCGACAGCTCTACAACGACACGGCCACGGAGTACAACATCAAGCAGCAGCAGTTTCCGTGGAACCTCGTGACCGGCCTTGCCCGCGCCGAGCCCGTGGAGCTGTGGGAAATCGAGGAGCCTGGCGACCGTGACGTGCCGAGCGTCGATCTGTCCCTGAAGCCCAAGGCGTGAGCGAGCGTAATCTCTTTGCCCAGCAGCGCGCGAACCGGCGGCGGTCAGCGCTGCTGGTCGTGGTGTTCGTCGGATTCTTCGCGTGGATCGGATTCGGCGCCGATCTGATTCTCTATCTCCAGACCGGCGCCACCGCCGCGTCCGGCGGCACCGCGGGTCGCTACGTCCATACGATCCCGTTCGTCGGGATGGCCGTCTCGCTGCTGGCGCTGGGCACGGCCTGGTTCAGCTGGCGGCGCGGACCGAAGCAGATTCTCTGGGCCACCCAGGCGTCCGAGTTGATTCAGCCCGGCGCGTTCGAGGAACAGCAGCTCGTCAACGTCGTCGACGAGATGGCCATCGCCTCCGGCCTGCCTCGGCCCAAGATCTGGATCGTTCCCGACCGTGACCCCAACGCGTTCGCCACCGGGGTGGACGAACGCCACGCGCACATTGTGGTCACCGAGGGACTGCTCAAGGCGTTGAACCGGGATCAGCTCCAGGCCGTCATCGCGCACGAGATGGCCCACATCCAAAACTACGACGTCAAGCTGATGACGCTGCTCGCCGCGCTCGTGGGCGTGCTGGCGCTCATCTCCGAAGGGGTCGGTCGCTCGCTGCGGCACGGTTCCTTCAACCGCCGTGTCGGCGGGAAGGGGGGCGGCGGCAAGAAGGGGGGCGGGGCACTCGTCCTCGTTCTGGTCGTCGTCTGGCTCGTGAGTGTCCTGCTGGCACCACTCGTCTCACGCCTGCTGGCGCTCGCCGTGAGCCGCAAGCGCGAGTACCTGGCAGACGCGACGGCGGCGCAGTTCACGCGCAACCCCGGGGCGCTCGCCGAGGCCCTGGAGGCCATCGAGCACGCGGCGGCACCCACCAAGCTCATCAAGAACGGCAGCGCCCATCTCTGCATCGCCGACCCGCTCGGCCGCCGACTCACGCAGAAGCAGGGGTTCGTTGCCGACCTCCTGGCCACCCATCCGCCGATGGCGGTCCGGATCGCCCGGCTCAAACAGATGGCCTACCAGTACGACAAGACCGGGGTGCTGCCGGAGAGCGTGTAGGTGGGCGGCACGTGAGGACGTGAGTAACGTGAGTCCCGTCGCCTGGATTGCACTCGCCACGATGCTGCTGCTGGCCGGCGCAGTTACCCTGTGGGCCGTGCGCCGCACACGGGAGGCGATTCGCGCGTGGTTTCGGCGCGCCGTGCTCCGAAGCGTGCACCGGTTCCGGGTGCGCCTCGACCGGTACAAACTGGTCCGCCGGAGCGTGATCCGGGACGAGCTGCTGCTCGACGACGCGGTGCACACCGCCATCCGCGACCACTGTCGCGAACACCAGCTCCCGGAACCAGACGTCCGGGGCCGGGTCGAGGGCTACATCCGCGAGATCGTCCCCTTCTTCAACGTGCTCTCGTACTACAAGCTCGGCTACAATACGGCCCGCCTGCTGATCCACCTCCTGTACCGCGTGAGCGTCGCCTACGCCGATCGGCCGCGGCTCGACGCCATCCCGCGGCGGGACGTGGTCGTCTACCTGATGAACCACCGCTCCAACGCCGACTACGTGGTCGTGGCCTACGTGCTCGCCCAAGGCGTGAGCATCAGCTACGCCGTCGGCGAGTGGGCACGGGTCTGGCCCCTGGAGTACGTGTTCAAGTCGTTCGGCTCCTACTTCATCCGGCGGCGCTATCGGGAACCGCTCTACCACACCGTGCTCGAGCGATACCTCCAGCTCATCACGCGCAACGGCGTGACGCAAGGGATCTTCCTCGAGGGCGGCCTCACGCGGGATGGCGCCCTGCGGCCGGCCAAGATCGGATTGCTGGACTACCTGGCCCGGACCTTGAACGACGCGTCGTTCGACCGGGACGTGTGGCTCGTGCCCGTCGCGATCAATTACGATCGCGTGCTCGAGGACCGCTCGCTCATCCGGGAGATCGCCGAAGGCGTTGCGTCGCGGGGCCGGCTGGCGCAACTCGCCGGTGTGGTACACTACCTCGGCTGGAACCTGCTGCGGCTGCTGACCGGGCGGCTGCGCCGCTACGGCCGGGTGGCGGTGAACTTCGGCACCCCGCTTTCCATGCGCCGCTGGGCGGCGGAGCACCCCGGCGTGCTCGCGTTACCGCGAGACCAGCGGCTGCCACGGATGCAGGAGCTCGCGGACACCATGCTCGCGCGCATCGCGGGGATCATCCCGATCACCGCCGTGCCGCTCACGGCCGCCGCGCTCCTCTCGTTCGGCGAGACGACCGTGGGCCGCGACGATCTCCTGACGCGCCTGGACAGGTTCCGCGCCCACCTGCTGGACGCCGGTGCCAAGCTCGTCCACGCCGAACAGGACGCGGCAACGATTCTCGACCGGGCTTGGCGCACCTTCCGCATGCGGCGGCTCGTCGTGCGGGAGCGGGACACCTACATCGTGCTCCCGTCACAGCGTCCCCTGCTCGAATACTACGCGAACTCGATCCGGCACCTCCTCCCCCAGCAGGAACGGGTCAGCCAGATGCATCCCGCGCTGGACGCGGATGAGAGTCTGCCGAGACTGAAGAGACGGGATGACGGGATAGTGTGAGAACGTGAGGACGGGAGAACGCGAGAACGTGAGGGCGCGCGACGAATCGATGACGGACGGGCGAGCCGGATTACTGAGAATGGGGCCACCTTCCGGACCACGTATGAATAGGCACCGCGCACTTCCGGCTTGGCTGTCCGCGCGTGAACTCGTGATTGAGATCTACGCCCTGACCCGGAGACTGCCGTCCCACGAGCAGTTCGTGGCAGTCCCTCAGTTACGGCGTGCCGCGTGGTCCGTGGCGAACAACATCGCAGAGGGCAACGCACGTCGAGGTCGCGGTGAGTTGCGGCAGTTCTTCAACACCGCAATCGGCAGTCTGCTGAGGTGGACGGGATGGCGGAGATCCCCTCCAGCCCGTACCGCCTTGACGAGGAGTCGCTGTCGAAGGTCGAGGAACTCCGAAAGGAGATCACGCGGGGTCTGTACGGCATCCTTCGGAGCAATGCACGGAGACGCCCAGTTCTCACGTCCTCACGTCCTCACGTCCTCACGCCCTGCGAGGATCCCCAGGAAATCGAAACGGCGGGCCAACTCTTGCGAGCTGCCCGCCGTCTCCGCACCGGTTACCCGGAGCCAGGGGATTGACTCCACCTGTTCTTCTTCCCGTCGCCGCCGCATGGACTGATGCGCCCGCGGGAGGGCGATCGAGAGCTCCGGCTTCCATCCCCACGTGGTCTGGCCGGACCACCTGGTTCGCCGGCGCGAGCGCTGCGAGTCGGATCGCGTCGCGGAGCGACCCTTCGCACTGCACGCCGAGACGCCACATCGGCGTGGATGAGGCACGCGACTGGCCTCACCTGTTCGAGTCGGGGCAAGCTGCCCGGATCGTCGGACGCCTGAGCCCTTGATAGTCGGCGGCCTCCCCGGAATTCCCGCTCGAACCGGTTCCACAAGGCGTGGTCGAGACTGCGAATCCCAACCCTTCCCTCGTACAACCGGGAGTCAATCTAGGCCCCGGCCGAAACGGCGCAAGCGCCGATGTTTCTTCGGCTTACGGCACTTCATGTGCACCCGATGTGGATCACTAACCACTATAACTGCAGACGCTTCCCAACCCCTTTCCACGGCGTGTGGAATTGTCGACAACGTCGCGCGCGCGTGTTCCACACCGCTGCGGTGAAAACGGGGGAGGAACTGACCGATGTGGCGGCAGGTGAGGCCGGCTGAATCAGCGCCGGGCGGCCCCGACGGGCAGGCGAATGCCGATGGCCGACTGGAAGCGGGAAACCGCCCCGTGATACATGGTGATGGCACGGGACAGCTGTGCCGTGCGATGGGGACCCCAAGCGCGCAGCGAGTCCGCCCACCGCCCCGAGCCGCGCGGTCCGAGTCCACGCGTGCAATCCCGCTCGAGCGCGCGCACGAGGTCGTCCATCGCGGTGCGCAGGGTGTCACGTGCACCCGACCGCCGCGCGGGGACGGGCGCGCGGTCGACATCCGGGCGGGCACCGAGGAGCGCGGCGCGTGCTCCGGTGCACGCCATGGCCAGCCTGCCGGAGCGGTCGACCACCGTGCCGTCTCCGACGGTGCGGAGATCGCGCCGGAACTCCGTCGTGCGCGCCGCGACGAGGTCCAGCGAATCGCGTAGGCCGACGAACAGCGCGACATAGGCGGTTTTGGCGCTGTCCGACAGCGTGCCGCCGGACGCCGACGACTGCGCGGCGACCGGCACGGCGGTTCCGCACAGCAGGACGGCCGCGCTCAGCGTGTGACGGGGCGTCACGGCTCGACCCCGACCTCGTCGTAGACGAACGGATCGCCGGCAGCCCTGGGGGCAAACAGGAGGCCCCCGCCCGTGACCGTGAACCAGCCCGCGATCATGTGATTGGAGACTTGCCGGGCGGGCTCCTGGAACAGGGGGGCCAGCCAGCGCCGCACGTGGCGCAGCTCGGGTGCCCGCTTGGAGAGCGCCGACAGGACGGCCCCCGCCCCCTGCGTGGCGCGCAGGAAGTGGGCGAGCGCGTGGGCCCGCTGAGCGAATTCAAACGCCCGGACCCCCGGCTCGTCGTACAGCAGCGTCCCCTCATAGGGGTCGGCGGGCGGGGCATCCATGCGGGGCCCGAGATAGACGAACACGCGCCGCCCGTCCCGGCGGCGCTCGACCATGGCCGCCGCCGTCTCGCCACCAAGCCGCGCCGCGTGCAGATGATCGTCATCCGCCAGGATCCCAACGGTCAGGGTCCACTCCAGCGCGGCCAGCGCGTTGTGGAGCGGGCAGCCCACCTCGTCGTCGTACGCCACGAGGCGGGGCGCCTCGCCGGCGCGCTGGAAGAAATGGCCCAGCGCGTCGCCGCGATCGCCGAAGGTGAGCGTGGTTCGGGTCGCCGCAGGAACGGTCATAGCCGTGCAAACTTAACTACCCGGCACCCCACCCCATA
>JAOTWJ010000153.1 GCA_029862925.1 Gemmatimonadota bacterium | reverse complement strand
GCGCTCGGAATCGGGATGACGGTGGTCCCTTGGGCGCGCACCCACGTCAGCACGATGGCATGGGCGGACGCGCCGTGCCGGTCGGCCAGCGCGGCGACCACCGGATGCGCGGGCAGCTTCTTGTTCAGGCGACCGCCTCCGACCGGACTGTACGCCAGGAATCCGATGCCGGCGGCGGCGCAGTGCTGGACGATGCCCGTCTCGATGGCCTCGCGGAAGAACGGGTTGAGCCGGTTCTGCACGCTCGCGATCGGGACGATCGCCTCGGCCTCTTCGATCTGCGCAACGGTGACGTTCGACAGCCCGACGTGGCGGATCTTCCCCTCGTCCCGCAGCTGCCGAAACGCGCCCACGCTCTCGGCAAACGGCACGTCGGCATCCGGGGCGTGGAACTGATAGAGGTCGATGACCTCCACGCCCAGCGCGGCGAGCGACCGCTCGCAGGCCGCGCGGAGGTGCGCGGGCCGGCCGTTCCGCTCCCAACGGCCGCCCGGACGCGTGAGCCCGCCCTTCGTCGCCACGAGCACGCCGTCGTGGGACCCGTTCCACGAGCGCAACGCCTTCGCGACCAGGCGCTCGTTGTGGCCCAGCTCGCGGTCGTCGAGACAGTACACGTCGGCCGTATCGAACAGGGTGACGCCGTGCTCGAGTGCCGCATGGAGCACGCGGATGGCCTGCGATTCGGGTGGCCGGTCGGTGATCGACAGATGCATCCCGCCGTAGCCGAGGCTCGACACGGACGGCGCCCCGGCGCCCAGCGGTCGGGTGGAAAGCACGGGACCTCCAGAGGAAACCAACGCCTCTGCAAGTTAGGCCGGTGGACACGGCTTGGGGTAGGCGGGCGCTCGCCCCCAGGGTCGAACCCCATTAGGTTCGGGAAGAGCAGGAGGGACACGAGGGAACGGTGAGACGGCGCGCGGGACTTCTGCTGGGGCTGGTCGGCGTAGTGGCCACGGGCGTGCCGGTTCCCCGTGCGGCCGCGCAGTACGGCCCGTCGTACTTCTACTATCAGGGCATCCCGTACGGATCGCAGGCCACCATCTCGCCCGCGGCCACCGTGCTGCACAGCGGGTACTACAGCTTCCAGATCGACAACCGGTCCGACGTCCCGTTCGAGCTGGCGTACGAAGCGGGGCTCGCCAACGTGCTCGCGAACCTCACGAATCCCTTCGCCGCCATCGGGGACTACGGCTGGGGGCGGTTCTTCACCACCGAGGTGCTGCCCAACCCGTCCAAGGACGGCGCGCAGTGGGTACCGAACTACTTCGGGCACATTCTCGGGGAAGGATTGGTCTACCGGGTCACGTTCGAGTGGTACCGCTATCACGGGGTCGCGAACGCGCGCCTGTTCGCGATCCTGTCCATGGCCGCGGGCGCGATGCTCAACGAGGTGGTGGAAAACGGGACGTACGACGGCCCCAACGTCGATCCCATCGCGGACTTCTACCTCTTCAATCCGCTGGGCGTCCTGGTCTTCAGCTCCGAGACCCTCGCACGGTTTCTCGCGCGCGATCTGGGGCTCGCGTATTGGCCGCAGCAGGCGGCGCTCGATCCGGTCTCCGGCGCGCTGCACAACATGGGATATCGCACGGTGTTCCGGGTGCATCCGTTCCGGTGGCGGGTCGGGCTGTTCGCGAGTTACGGCAACCAGGGCCTCGCCGGGCTGTCGTATCGAGTGAGCTGGCGCGACCGGCTGACCGTGGGCGTCGGCGTCGCGGCGCGCGAGTTGATCGAGGTCGCGACGGACGACCCAGGCCGTCAGCTCACCGCCGACGTCGGACCGGCGTTCGGCGTGTTCTTCGACCGCAACAACTCCCTGCTGGCGTCACTAGTCGCGACACCCGAGAAACGCGACAAGATCGTGCTCAACGTGTACCCGGGTCTCGTGGGGCCGCGCGGCTTTCGGCCCGGGTTCACAGTGGGATGGCACGAGGAGGACGGGTTGAAGCTGGCGGTGCATTTCGCCGGCTGGCCCATCGGTCTCGCCGCCCATACGGGCGTCGCCGGATCCACGAAGCCCTGAACGACAACGGGGCGGTCAGCTGACCACCCCGTTCCCTCCCGCCCGCGCCAACGGGGTTCCCATGACGCGCCGCTAGTTCCGGCTTTCCGGCGCCGTGCGGCGCTCGTAGGCCGGCCGCCCCGGTGGAGCGGCGCGCTCGCGGATCAGCCGCTGCACCTCCTGGATGGCGCGTTCCAGCTGCGGATCCACGCCGCGCGCCAGGCGCGCGGGATCGTCCTCGACCGGGATATCCGGCTCGACCCCGTGCCCTTCGGCAAACCACTGCCCCTGCACGTCGTACATGCGGAACGTGGGAACCGTGAGCCCGCCACCGTCCACGATTGCGGGAGCGCCGCTGATGCCGATCAAGCCGCCCCACGTGCGCTCGCCGATCAGCGGCCCGAGCTTCGCTTCACGGAAGTAGAACGGGAAGGCGTCACCGCCCGATCCGCTCCAGCCGTTGATCAGCATCACCTGGGGACCCCGGTGGGCGACCGGCGGCCACTGCCAATCCTCCCCATGGCGCACGGCCCAGTAGGAGAGCATCGGCCGGTTGAGCAACTCGATGAACCGGTCGGGAATCTGTCCGCCCGAGTTGAAGCGCTCGTCGATGATGAGCCCGTCCTTGCGCCACTGGGCCATGAACTGCTTGAGCAGCTCACTCTGCGCCCCGACCCCGGTGCTCTGCACGTACACGTAGCCCACCCGGCCATCCGTGACGCGCTCGACGTGCGCGCGCCGCTCCTCGATCCACGCGCGATAGCGGAGCTCGGTCTCGCTGGACAGCGCCTGCACCACGACCGGCCGGGCACCCTCGAGGGTCGGCCGGGCGTTCACCGTGAGCTGCACGGGCTGGTCGGCGAGCCCCTGAAACGCGGCCCAGGGATCCTTCGTGGGATCGAGCGGGATGCCGTTCACCGCCAGCACGTATTCCCCCTCCTTCACGTCCACACCGGGTTGATCCAGCGGGGACCGCACGTCCGCGTCCCACGGCCCACCCCGGACGATCCGCCGAATGCGGTACGCGCCGTTGGCCAACTCCCAGTCCACGCCCACCAGCCCGACCCCGCGCGTGGGCGCCGACTCCTCGTCACCGCCGCCGCGGTAGGTGTGCGACGCGTTGAGCTCCGCGATGAACTCGCCAAGCACGAAGTTCACGTCCCAGCGGGTCACGGCGTCGTCCAGCAGCCGCGCGTACCGGTCGCGCATCGCGTCCCAGTTCACGCCATGCATGGTGGGGTCGTAGAAGAAATCGCGCTCGAACCGGTACGCGTCGGCGAACATCTGTTTCCATTCGGCGCGGGGATCCACCACGGTTTCCATCTCAGCCGTCCGGAGCGGCTTTTCGAACTTCTGGGCCGGTTTCACGTCCACGATGGCAAATCGGCGCTGGTTCCTGGCCAGCAGTTTCCTCCCGTCGTGCGACACGATGAAGCCGTTCACGTCCTCCAGGACGGTCTTCTCTTCGCGCTCCTCGAGATCGTAGTAGACCACGGGGCTCTTGTCGTCGCCCGAGCCGGTGCGCGGCAGCCGCCGGTACAGCACCTTGCCCTTCACCGCCTGGAGATCGGTGTAGTTCCCGGGCTTGGGGGGGAGGATCACCACTCGGGCTTCGAACCCGTCCAACGCGATCTCCACGGGCGCAGCGGCCTTGGCGGTATCGGCCTTGGCTCCCTCCTGCGGCTTCGCGCCCTCCTGCTCCTTCGCCCCGCTTTCCGCGTCGTTCTTGGGTGCCAGGGGCGAGGCGACGTCGGGCCGCAGGGCGACCGCGACGATGTGCGTGGCATTGGGATAGGTCCAGCTGTTGTCGAAGTCGCCGTACACCGGCTCGAAGTTGCGGTTGGACAGATAGTAGAGGTACTTCCCGTCCGGATCGAACACGGGCTGGAGATCCGCGAAATAGCCGGACGTGGCCTGCCGCAACGCGTTCTGCCGGGTGTCGTAGAGGAACACGGCCGGGTTGCCGGAGGCGACCGGCCGCGCATACGTCACCCAACGGCTGTCGGCGGACCAGCGGAAGTCCATGCCCTGCAGTTGTCCGTGCGCCATCCACACGGGGCTCTGATCGATCTCCGTGACGCGGTTGCGCTCGAGGTCGTACAACCGGATCCGCATGGCCTCGTCGGCGAACACGACGCGCTTGCTGTCCGGCGACCACTGCGCCGTGTAGCGGTAGCCCGGGCCGAGCGACGTCACTCGCCGCTCGGTCCCGGAGCCGTCGGCGGGGCGGAGCCAGAGTTCGTATTCGCCCGACCGGTCGCTCCAGTAGGCGATCGTCGTGCCGTCGGGTGACCAGCTGGGATAGCGCTCCGCGACGCCCGAGCTTCGCGTGAGATTGAGCACCGGACCATGCTCGGCCGGCACCGTCACGATCTCGCCCCGCGCCTCGAACACCGCGCGCTTGCCCGTCGGGGAGATGGTCCCGCTTTGAATGAGGGCGGCGATCTTCTCGACGCGCGGCTTGAGCGTCATCCGATCGGTGATGACGTTCACCGCCACCTCGCGCGTCTGTTCCGTCGCGAGGTCCAGTAGATACAGCCGCCCGCCCGCCTGGAAGACGATGTCCGCCGGTCCGATGGCGGGGAACGTGATGTCGAAGTCGCGGAACGTGGTCACCTGGCGCACCGCCCGCGTGTTGCGGTCGTACGCCCAGATGTTGTAGCGCTGGGAGGCGTCACGGTCGGACAGGAAGTACAGCGTAGTGCCGTGCCACATCGGGTGCCCGTCGTTGGCCTCGCTCGGCGCGGCCTTGGTCGCCGAGGAGTCGCGCAGGTCGAACAGCCAGAGATCCGGGGCCCAGCCGCCGCGATACCGCTTCCAGGTGCGGAAGTCCCGGGCCTTGGGTGTGTAGGCGAGCACGCGGCCATCCGGTGACAGGGCGCCGAACTCGCCATACGGAACGGGCAGGCGTGTTGGAAGTCCACCGCCGGCGCCCACCACGAACAGCTGGCTGTAACGCTGTCGGCCGCTTTCGCGGCTCGACGCGACGAGCAGCCGCCCGTCGGGCGTCCAGTCCACCAGCCGATCACCCATGGGATGGTACGAGACGCGCACCGGCTCTCCGCCCATCGTCGGCACCACGTACACGTCGGTGTTGCCGTCGTAATTCGCGCTGAAGGCGATGCGGGAGCCGTCGGGCGAGAAACGCGGGAAGCTCTCTTCACCGAGCGGGGAGCTGAGCCGGTGGGCGAGCCCGCCCGCTTTGGCGACGATCCAAATGTCGCCCGCGTACACGAAGGTGATGTGCGTTGCGGACACGTCGGGATGCCGGAACAGGCGGGCGTCGACTTGTGCCGTCGCGGGCACGGCGGGGATGACCAGCAGGGCAGCCAGAACGAACAGATGTCGCATCAGGAATCCTCCAAGAACGTCGAACGCTGCGGGTGAAGCGAGCCCGAAGTATGGTCCCGGGTGTCCGTCGCCGGAAGGCGGCGTGTCGCAGGGTGAAACGAGGGTGAGGTCAGCCGCCGCGATCGACGGCGTCGCGCCCGAACCGCTCGCGTAAGTCGTCCAACGCCTTGGACAGGCGCCGATCGCGATCCGATTCGAGGTGATCGGCGACGGCATCGGGGAAAAGGACCGTCTGCTCCACGTCGTCGGTCGTGACGAGCTGGCTGAGGCCCACGCTGAGCAGTCGCGCCGGCACGCGCCGGGCCTTGCGGAGGCGGGCGAGCAGGGCGAGCGCCACGTCGGCGATGGCCCGGTCGGCGCTCACGGGGCGTGCCAGGGTGCGGCTCGCCCGGCGGTCGCGGAAGTCGGCATCGCGGATGCGGACGGTGATGGTGCGCACGCGATAGCGGTGACGGCGCAGGTCGGCAGCCGCGCGGTCGCTGAGCCGCAGCAGCTCGCGCCGGAGCGCGTCGTCGTCGTCGAGATCACGGGCGAACGTCTCGTCGCGGCTCAGCGACTTGGCGTGGGCCCGGTGCTGCACCGCGGTCGCGCCCACGCCGCGAATCCGGTGATAGAGCCAGTCCCCCGCGGTGGCGCCGAGCCAGCGGCGGAGCGCGTCCCGGTCGTGCGGCAGCGCATCGGCCACCGTGCGCAGGCCGAGGGCGGCGAGCCGGTCCTGAAAGCGCGGCCCCACGCCGGGGATGTCGGCCAGGTCGAAGGTCGCGAGAAACGCGGCTTCCTCGCCGGGCGGCACCACGACCACCCCGTCGGCCGCCGGGGTCTGATGGGGCTTGGCCCGGCCCGCCGCGAGCTTGGCGACAAGCCGGTTGGTCCCGCCCCCGATGGAAACGGCAATCTCGGTGTCCTGCCACACCGCCGCGCGAATGCGGCGGGCCGTGGCGTCGAGCGGTTCCTGACGGTAGAGAGTTTCCGTACCCGAGAGGTCGAGGTACATCTCGTCGATGGAGGCCGGTTCCACGACCGGCGTGAACCGCTCGAGTACCCGGACGATGGCGCGGCTCCGCTCGCTGCACGCCCCGCGCGGGACGCCCACGACCATGGCGTCCGGACACAGGCGCAGCGCCTGTGCCATGGGCATGCCGGACCGGACCCCGAATCGGCGCGCGGGGTAGGAGGCCGACGTCACGACCCCGCGGCCGGTCGGCGACCCGCCCACCAGGAGCAACTCGGCCTTGCCCGCCCCGGGCGGGTCCGTCAGGCGCGCGACCTGGACGTAGAAGGCGTCGGCATCCACCTGGAGGATGCGGGAAGCAGGGGCGGGCATCAGGAGGTAGGATAGACGGCAAGACAGTGAGACGGCTAGCGGACGGCCAGGCTAGCGGTGCCTGATCCCAACCGGCCTCCCTCTTGCTCAGGGATCCCGGACCCCGCTACCCGTCTGACCGTCTCTCCTGATTACCTTATTACCTTTCCCCTCGTTCCATAACCTGGCGCCTATGAAACTCAGCGATACCGCCATCCGCCGCCCCGTGCTGGCCAGCGTGCTCAGCGTCACGATCGTGATCTTCGGGGCGATCGGGTTCACGCAGCTCTCGGTGCGCGAGTT
>JAOTWJ010000152.1 GCA_029862925.1 Gemmatimonadota bacterium | reverse complement strand
GGGCGAGTACACGCTCAAGAACGCCATCGAGCGCTATTACGAGCAGACGGACGCGCAGCTGCAGACGCTGCTCAAGAACATGGAGGACGAGGAGCTCGAGGTCATCGAGGAGGAGGAGGAGGAGGCGGGCCCCGTCCAACTGTCGGACGACGCCCCGGTGGTGAAGCTGATCAACGGAATCCTGACCGACGCGGTGAAGCGGGGCGCGAGCGACGTCCACATCGAGCCCTTCGAGCACGAGATCCGCGTGCGCTACCGCATCGACGGCGCGCTGCTGGAGGTGATGAAGCCGCCGCCGAAGCTGAAGGCGGCCCTCACGAGCCGCGTCAAGATCATGTCGAACCTGAACATCGCCGAGCGGCGCGTCCCCCAGGACGGGCGCATCAAGCTGAAGATGGGCAAACGGGTCATCGATTTCCGGGTGTCCACGCTGCCGGTCATCTTCGGCGAGAAGATCGTGCTCCGGATTCTCGACAAGGGGAACCTCACGCTCGATCTGACCAAGTTCGGGTTCGAGCCCCAGGCCGAGCGCGATCTGATGCGGGCGATCCTGAACCCGTACGGCATGGTGCTGGTCACCGGGCCGACGGGCTCGGGCAAGACGACGACGCTGTATTCGGCGCTGCAGCGGATCAACACGATCGAGGTCAACATCATGACCGCGGAGGATCCGGTGGAGTACAATCTCCACGGGATCAACCAGGTGCTGGTGCGCAACGAGATCGGGATGACGTTCGCGGCGGCGCTGAAGGCGTTCCTGCGGCAGGATCCGAACATCATCATGGTCGGGGAGGTCCGGGACATCGAGACGGGGAGTATCGCCATCAAGGCGGCGCTCACCGGCCACCTGGTGCTGTCGACGCTGCACACGAACGACGCGCCCTCGACCATCACCCGCATGATCGACATGGGGATCGAGCCGTTCAACGTGGCGAGCGCCGTGAACCTGATCGTGGCCCAGCGGCTGGTGCGCCGGATCTGCTCGGAGTGCAAGGCCCCGCACCAGTACGAGCCGGAAGAAGTGCACGCGCTCGCGCTGTCGGACGCCGACCTCGCCGGGATCACGTTCTACCGGGGCAGTGGCTGTGACGTCTGTGGCGGGACAGGGTACAAGGGGCGCGCCGGTCTGTACGAGGTGATGGCGCTCTCGCCTGAGCTGCGACGCATGATCCTGGCCGGGGCCTCGGCGGCGGAGCTGAAAGACCAGGCCGTCTCGGAGGGCATGCTGACCCTGCGGACCGACGGTATCGTGAAGATCAAGAAGGGGGTTACGACCCTCGAGGAAGTCGTAAAGGAGACGGCGGAATAACGATGACCAACCCAGCCAGTACGCAGGCAGGGGGCGGCCCCGGGCAGATCAACCTCCGGCAGCTGTTGGAGGAGATGATCGAGCGGGACGCCTCCGATCTGCACGTGTCCGCCGGCGAGCGGCCCAAGCTCCGGATCGACGGCGACATCACGAACGCCCGGATCGAGCACGTCCTGACGCCCAAGGACACGCTGCAGCTGGCGTACTCGGTGCTGACGGAGAACCAGAAGAAGCGGTTCGAGACCGAAGACGAGCTCGACTTCTCCTTCGGGATCCAGAACCTGGCCCGCTTCCGCGGCAACTGCTTCAAGCAGCGCGGCTGCGTCTCGATGGTGATCCGGCAGATCCCGTTCACCGTGAAGACCTTCGAGGAGCTCAACCTGCCGCCGGTGCTGGAAAAGTTCGCGGAGCGACCCCGGGGCCTCGTGCTGGTGACCGGGCCCACGGGGTCGGGGAAATCCACCACGCTGGCGGCGATGCTGGACAAGATCAACAAGGAGCGCAAGGGGCACATCATCACGGTGGAAGACCCAATCGAGTTCATCCACCGGCACCAGGGCTGCATCGTCAACCAGCGCGAGATCGGGACGGACACGAAGTCGTTCGCGGCCGCGCTCAAGTACGCGCTGCGGCAGGACCCCGACATCGTGCTCGTCGGCGAGATGCGGGACCTCGAGACGATCGCGGCCGCGCTGACCATTGCCGAGACCGGGCACCTGGCGTTCGCGACGCTGCACACCAACTCCGCGGCCGAGTCCATCAACCGCATCATCGACGTGTTCCCCTCGCACCAGCAGTCGCAGGTCCGCGCCCAGTTGGCGTTCGTGCTCGAAGGTGTCGTGACGCAGACGCTACTGCAGCGCGTGTCGGGCAAAGGCCGGGTGATGGCGTGCGAGATCATGGTGGCCACGCCGGCCATCCGCGCACTCATCCGCGACGACAAGGTGCACCAGATCTACTCGGCGATGCAGGCCGGCAAGAAGCACGGCATGCAGACGCTCGCCGACTCGTTGTACACGCTGTACCTCAACCGCGAGGTCGGGCTGGAGGAATGCCTCCGCGTCGTCGCGGATCCGAACGAGTTCCTGCGCATGGTCGGCGAACCCGCGCCCGGCGATGCGGAGACGAGCGGCCCGCGGGCCATGGCCGCGCGGCGTTAACGCTGGGAGGCGAGATCCATGCCGACGTTTGAGTACACCGCGCGCAACCCGCAGGGGCAGGAAGTGAACGGCACGATGGACGCGACCTCGCGGGATGAGGTCGCGTCGAATCTCCGCAAGAACCGGCTGGTGCTGATCCGCCTGCGCGAGGCGAAGCGCATGACACGGCGCACCGGCCGGGTCGCCACGCGCGACATCGTGATCTTCACCCGGCAGTTCGCCACCATGATCAACGCCGGGTTGCCTCTGGTGCAGGCCCTCGACATTCTCGCCCAGCAGACCGAGAACAAGGCGCTGGCCGAAGTGACCAAACAGGTGGTGTACGACGTGGAGAGCGGGCATACGCTGGCCGACGCCCTGTCGAAGCACCCCAAGGCCTTCACGGCGCTCTACGTGAACATGGTCGCCGCCGGCGAAGCGGGGGGTATTCTCGACACCATTCTGCTGCGCCTGGCCGTGTTCCTCGAGAAGAACGACGCGATCATCCGCAAGGTGAAGGGCGCGATGATCTATCCCGCCGTGATCTTCGCGGTGGCCATCATCGCCATCGTGGTGCTGCTGATCTTCGTGATCCCGACCTTCCAGCAGATGTTCGCGTCGGTCAACATGGACCTGCCGCTTCCCACGAAGATCGTGATCGGGGCGAGCGACGTCCTGCAGCAGTTCTGGTGGCTGATGGGGCTCGGGGTGGTCGTGCTCGGGTACCTCATCAAGAAGTACTACGAGACGGACAACGGGAAGCTGGTGATCGACCGGATGCTGCTGCGGGCCCCGGTGATCGGCGACCTGCTGCGCAAGTCGGCCGTGTCGCGCTTCACGCGCACGCTGGGAACGCTGATCTCCTCGGGCGTGGCGATTCTCGACGGGCTCGAGATCACGGCCCGCACGGCCGGCAACCGGGTCATTCACGATGCCGTGATGGAGTCGCGCGGCTCCATCGCCGGGGGCGAGACCATCGCCCAGCCGCTCTCCAAGTCGGGGGTGTTCCCGCCCATGGTGACGTCGATGATCGCGGTCGGGGAGGCCACCGGCGGGCTGGACGAGATGCTCACCAAGATCGCGGACTTCTACGACGACGAAGTGGACGCGGCGGTCGGCGCGCTCCTGTCGCTCATGGAACCGATCATGATCGTGGTCCTCGGTGTGATCGTGGGCGGCATGATCGTCGCCATGTACCTCCCGATCTTCGGGATGATCAACGCCGTGCAGTGAGCCGCCGGCGTACGGGCACGCCGGGCCGCCACGCGCGGACGGCGTGACCCCCCCACCGGAGCGAGCCCGGACCGGAGCGGATCGCCGGTCCGGGCTCGCCACATCCGCCCCCGGCGGCCCCCGCTCCCCGCTCGGTGAGGTCGCGCGCCTCTTCCTCAAACTCGGCACGATCGCCTTTGGCGGCCCCACCGCGCATATCGGGAGCCGTGGTGGCGACCGTCGGCATCTTCCTGCCGGCGTTCGGCTTCGTCGCGCTCAGCCGCCCGCTGCTCCCCCGCCCGCGGCGCTCGCCCGTCCTGAGCGCGCTGCTCGACGGCGTCAACGTCGCGTCCCTCGCCCTGATGGCCGTCGTCACCTGGCAGCTGGCCCGGACCGCGTTGGTCGACGGGCTCACCATCGCGCTCGCCCTGACCAGCGAGGTGCTGCTCTTCCGGTTCCGGACGAACTCGGCCTGGCTGGTTCTGGGCGGCGCCGTGGTGGGACTGGCCGCGCGGGCACTCGGCCTGACGTGACGCCCCGCGCCGCGCTCCCCTAGCGGTAGTCCGGGTTGGGGAAGTCGAACCGACAGCCGGCATCCCATTCCGATCGCTGGTTGCCGTGCGCGGGGATGCCGCCGCGATCGGCGAGCATCCGGGCGAGGTGGAGCAGGTTCCACGTCATGAACGTCGTGTTCCGGTTCGTGAAGTCGTTCTCGGGCCCGCCCGAACCCTCGTCGAGATAGGACGGCCCCGGGCCGGCCTCCCCGATCCAGCCCGCGTCCGCCTGGGGCGGGATCACGTATCCCAGATGCTGCAGCGAGTAGAGGATGTTCATCGCGCAGTGCTTGACGCCATCTTCGTTCCCCGTGATGAGGCAGCCGCCGACGCGGCCGTAGTAGGCGTACTGGCCGTGCTCGTTGAGCTGGCCGGAATTGCCGTAGAGTCGCTCGATCACCTTCGAGCAGACGGACGATTTGTCCCCCAGCCAGATGGGGGTGCCGAGAACGAGGATCGTGGCGCGCTGCACCCGCGCGTACAGCGCGGGCCATTCGTCCGTCGCCCAGCCGTGCGCCGTCATGTCCGGATAGACGCCGGGCGCGATGTCGTGGTCCACGGCTCGCACGTAGTCCACGGTCACGCCGTTGCGCTTCATGATCTCCATGGAGATCCGCATGAGGCCCTCGGTATGCGACCGCTGCGCGCGCGGTTTCAGGGTGCAATTGATGAACAGGGCGCGCAGATCGGAGAAATCGTAGTCGTGGGCGTCACATAGCGCCCGCTGCCGGTCGGTGAGCGTCATCGCGGTGCCTCGCGTCGTGGGTCGAAGGGAGAAAGTACCCGTGGCCGCCGGACGGACAACCGTGTCCGTGCCTTGACAGTGGGCGGTCTCCGCGGGGACCTTGAGGCCGTTCGCCGATCGCCATCCCGTGTCCCCGGACCCGCCATCATGATACCGACCTCCAATCCGATCGTTCGCATCGAAACGTCCCACGGCACCATCACGGCCGAGTTGTTCGCCGACCGCGCACCCGGCACGGTCGAGAACTTCCTGGCGTACGTCGATGCCGGTCATTACGCCGAGACGGTGTTCCACCGCGTCATTCCGAATTTCATGATCCAGGGCGGCGGACTGTCCGCCGACCTGTCGCCCAAGCCGACCCGCCCGCCCATCCAGAACGAGGCGAACAACGGCCTGAAGAACACGCGTGGCACGCTGGCCATGGCGCGCACGTCGGAGATCCACAGCGCCACGTCGCAGTTCTTCGTCAACCTGGTCGACAACGCGTTTCTGGACCACGGCGGCCGGGACTTCGGCTACGCCGTCTTCGGGCGGGTAACGGCGGGGATGGAGGTGGCCGACGCCATCGCGGGGGTGAAGACCGGTCGGCGCGGGGCCCATGGCGACACGCCGGTCGAGCCGGTGGTCATCCGGAGCGTGCGGCGAGAAGGACCGGCCACCGGCTGAGGCCGGTCCGCCGCGCCTGCGTGACGTCCTGGGGGTTACGCGTCGCGGGAGTCCGCGGCGACCCAAGCTGCCCAGGTCTCGTCGGCCAGGCCCACGGTGAGCTGGTGCTGGTGGCGAACGAGGGGCGTGCGGAGCAGCAGCGGCTCGAGCGCGAGCTTCTCCAACCAGCGCTCCTCGCTGAGCCGGGTGGCCTTGAGGCCGAGGTCCGCGAAGCGCCGCGAGTCGCGATCCAGCAGCGCCTCGACGCCGAACTTCTGTGCGAAGCGCTTCAGCTCCCCCGGGGACGCGGCGCGCACGGTGAGATCCACGAAGTGGGTCTTGATGCGCCGCTCCGCGAAGAAGCGCAACGCCTTGCGCGTGTCGGCGCACTTGCGGGTGCCGAAGATCTGGACGGTCACGGTTGGGCGGCTGGCGGGGAACTTTCGCGCGCGGCGCGGCGTTTGTCCAGCGGCCCGTGGTTCCGCGCCCACGCCCGCCGCGACCCGTCGACGTGAGCCGGCCACCAGCACTTTCCGGAAGGTCTCCAGGCATATGACGAAGAAGATCTCCAAGACCGACGCCGAGTGGGCCGCCGAGCTCACCTCGGAGCAGTATCGCATCACGCGCCAGCAGGGGACGGAGCCCGCCTTCTCGGGCGCGTACTGGAACACGAAGACGCCGGGGATGTACCGGTGCGTCTGTTGCGGAGCCGAGCTGTTCTCGTCCGACGCGAAGTACGACTCCCGGACGGGCTGGCCGAGCTTCGTGGAGCCCGTGGCTCCGGCGCGGGTCGAGACGGAGACCGACACGAGCCACGGGATGCACCGCACCGAGGTCCACTGCGCCCAGTGTGCCGCCCATCTCGGCCACGTGTTCCCCGATGGCCCGGGTCCCGGCGGCCTGCGGTACTGCATCAACTCGGCGTCCCTGCGGCACGAGCCGGACGACTCGCCGGCGCCATAAGGCCCCCCCGCCGTCCGGTTCGGGCCGGGCGGTCAGGCCCGGCCCGCCGCCGACATTGCACTTTGCAAGGGTCGGTCCAATACTTTCTTCATGCGCGTGACGGGAGCCTTGGACCGGGCCGGTGGGCCGCGTGCCGAGGCCGCGTTCCCGAAGCCACTCGGGATCCTGCAGTGGGTGTACGTTGGCCGGGTGTTGGTGGCGGTGGTCGTCTTCCTGGCCGCCGCGTTCTATTTCCAGGCCATTTCCCCCGGGGTGCTGCTCACCCTGGCCATCGCCGCCCTCGCGTCGCTGGTGATGAGCGGGGCGTCGGCCTTCTACACGCACGTCGCGCGACGGGCGCCCGGGACGACCTTCTTCTACGCCCAGGCGATGTACGATCTCGCGCTCGTGACCACGGTCGT
>JAOTWJ010000025.1 GCA_029862925.1 Gemmatimonadota bacterium | reverse complement strand
ATGCCTGTGCCGTCGGCGTTCCGGACTGTGGCGGTGCCGGTCCCGCCGGTGACGGTCGGGCCCGCGTGGAAGAAGACGCGGACCCCCGTGTTCTGGCTCTCGTCCGGTGTGCCGAGCTGCTGCCCGACACCGAGGGCGTCGCCCAGCAGGTTCGCGAGCTGCACATCGGCCTGGAAGATCTGCGTGGTGGAGTTGTAGCTGACGAGGGTCGACACGAGCTGGACGAACACGCCCTGCCCGCCCACGATCAGGAAGTTGGGACCCAGCTCGCCAGAGACGAGCTGCCGCGGCGTACAGGCGACGGTCAACGCCGCGAGATCCGCCCGGCAGGTGAGCGCACCGGCGATATTGAACGAACTGCGCGGCGGGCCATGGGGACCGTCCGGTGCCGTCACTTCCTTCTGGTCCTGCTGGCAGGCAGCGACCACCGCCGCCAGGGCGAGCGTCACCGCGCGGGTCCTCCAGCTCCGAAGCGTCATATCACGTCCCCTTTGGTGGGTGGGGCTGTGGGTCCCCACGATCGCTACTCAGTCTCGGTCGCCGACGGCTCGCTCCCGGCCGGTCGTATCAAGTCTTGCTGGCGCAGCTCCGCGACGTGGCGCGCCAGCGCTTCTTCGGCCTCGGGGCGCGCGACGTCGAAGTGCGCACACAGCTCGTCCACGATCTGGCCGCGGCCCAAGCCCTGCTCCAGGCCCCGCCAGATGCACGCGCCGGTTGCGTTCAACTGGAAGTACCGCTTGGTGCCCACGTCCAGCAGAACGGCCTCGCCGCTCAAGTGGGCGCTCAGCACGTCGTCGGCAATCGTGTATTCGGGCATGGCTAGGCTCGATTTCTCACACGGCCACGGCAACACCGGCCGACGGATGCCACGTGCTCTGCGGGTAGCCTTCCAGCCATTGGAGCTTGCCGCACGCCCCCGCACATCGCAGGCACGGGAATGGATCCGTCGGTTGCTCGTCGGCCGGGTCGGGCCGCTGGGCAGCCTGGAGTTGCGTAACCCGTTCCACGTAGCGCCCGTGCGCCTCCGCGAGCGGGGTCGTGTGGAGGTCGGCCACGACCTCCGCGTCGTTGAATCCGTAGTACGAGAGCTGACAGCAGGTGCACAGCCGGCCGTGGCTGTCCACGTAGATACGCTGTAGCTCGAAGGTCTGGCACGGCGTCTCGACGCCGTCGAACGGCGCGCCATAGTCCAGCTGAATGAGCGAGCGGCGGGGTTCGGCCGCCAACTCCTCCACCTCGCGCCGCACGGGCAGCCACTCCTCCGGCGGCAGGTCGCTGTCGCGCGCCGCGCTGCCCGGGGTCGGCTGGGGGAGGATGAAGCTGATGCCCGTGCACCCCAACCCTTCCGCCAGGTCCGCCGCGTCCCGCAGCTGGTGGCGGTCGCGGCGGTCCACGACGATCGAGAGATGGGTGGGGATGCGCCGGCTCGTGAGGATGGCCACGCTCTGGAGCACGCGTCGAAAACTGCCTCGCCCGCGCTCTGCGTCGTGCACCGCCTCATCGGCGCCCGACAGGCTGAGCCGCACTGATTGCGGGGGATGGCGATCCAGGACGGGCGTGATCCGCCGCAAATGCCAGCCGTTGGAGACGAAGCGGTACGGGACCCCGCGCTCCGCGACCATCCCGACGATCCGCTCGAACTCCGGATGGAGCAGCGGCTCGCCGCCGGTGAAGCTCGCCACGATCGGTCCATACAGCTCGAGCGCCTGATCGACGATCGATTCCATGAGGCTGGCGTCGAGACATCGCACCGTCGTGACGTCATCACGAATGCAGTGCGGACACCGCAGGTTACAGTGCTCCGTGACCGCGAAGCCAACGAGCATCGGCGCTCCCCGAGGCACGGTGCGGCTAGAAGACGGTACTGCCGCCGCCGGTGTCCCCGCCGCCGCGGATCGATCCACCGGTCTGCAGGGTGAGATCGGTGAGGCGCGGAAGCTCGGTGACGGCCGGAGGGATCCAGGGTTGCTTCGCTGGCGGCGTCGCTCCGGCCTCCTCGGCCGGCTCCGGCCGGGTGTGGCGTGCGTCATCCATGGAGACCTCCTAAGTGATTATCTGACAATCAATTGCAATGTTCGTGCCGTGGCCACCTCAATACGGCGCCGCGAGTCCGGGCCCGAACCGGCCGGGTGGGTTTGGTCTTCTTGGGCCATAGTCCACGCGCCGGCGCCCGCTGTCAATAGCGGTGGGGATCGCTACGCGACATCGCGACGCGACGGGGACCGCGCACTACTTCGTGGCGCGCGCGCGCAACTCGTCGAACAGATTCAGCACCAGCACCATCTGCTGTGATTCCCCGACGCTGCGGATGAAGGCAAAGGTGCGGTCGCCGGGAAACACGTCGTAGCCGGCGTGGTTGGGATTCGCTCGAGGTGCGCGCGGGCATCGGCAAACCGGCCCTGCTGGAGCAGGCCGTACTCGAGCCAGGCCGTGTAGTGTCCCGGACCCCAGCCGGTGAGCCCGGCGGCGACCTCGTTCTGCGAGACGACCTCGTCCCACATGCCCAGCGCGAGGAAGATGTGGGTCGTCATGTGCTGGGCGTGGGCGGCGTCGGGCGCGATGCGGGAATACGCGCGCGCGGCCGGGAGCCCCAGGGGTGCGTGGATCGGGTCGTCGAACGAGTGGATCAGGTAGTGCGCCCCGCCCGGATGCGTGGGGTTGGCGCGAAACACCTCGGCGGGGACGGCGGCGGCGCGCATGTAGCTCGCGAAGGTGCGCGTGGTGCCGGAGAGGCCCAGGAGCGAGAGGGCGTAGAACGCCTTGGCTTCTTGATCGTCGGGAAACGCGCGGACGAGCTCCGCCAGAGCCTCGCTGTAGGCCGTATCGCGCGCCGGCTTGGGGCCGGGGGCCCACAGGGCCTCGACTGCGTCGAGGTAGAGCCGCTCGCGCTCGGTCGGCGCCTTGGCACGCCGCGCCGCGGGCGTCGGTGCCAGACGCTCGAGCGCCGCCCGCGCCGCGGCGTCATCCCACTCGCCCCACAGTGGGTGGTTGTACGTCAGCGCCTCGCCCCAATACGCCATTGCGAAATCCGGGTCAGCCACCTGCGCGTCGCGGAACGCGCGGCCGAGCCGCACTCGAAGCTGTGGAGGTAGAGCGCGCCGCGCAGGAAGAGCGCCTGCGCGGCGGGCGCAGCCGACGTGGGGAAGTCGATGGTCCCGAGGCGTGGGGCCTGGGCCGCGGCGGGCACGGCGGGCACGAGGGCCGCCGCGGCGATGAGCGCCGCGGCGATGCTGCTGCGGGACATGGTGACTACGTACTGGGTTGGCTGAACCTACGGCCCGAACCGCCGCTCGGCCAGGTTCTCGCGCGACGTGTGGACCGGAAACCTACATCCTCACGATGAGCCGCGAGGATCGACCCCGCAGGTCTGGGCCAGGAAGTCCCACCAGCCTTGCAGCCGCGAGTCGCTCGCCAAGCTCGGGTAAGCCTCGCGGGCCAGGCGCCGAGCCTCCTCGGGGCGCGGCGTCAGGCACAGGGCGTAGATCCTGAACAACCTCGCCGACGTGGAGAGGTCCGGCCCTGCCTCGGCTCGGCGCAAAGCCTCCACCGCGGCCTGGTAGCGGCGCTCGGAGAAGAGGCCGGCGCCGAGGTGGTACTGCCAGGTCGGGAGAGCCTGGTCCTCCGGACTCAACGTTTTGAGGGCGCGCTGCACGTCGGAGGTCGTGCCCAGGTGCCAGAGAACCGGCGCCGTGAGCGTCGTCTGCGTCAGCAGGAAATCGAGATCGTGCACGCTCTTGGCCAAGGGATGTCCCGACAGGCCGATCAGATTGTTGACGATCCGCTGGACCTCGAAGTACGGAACCGTCCGGTCGATCAGTGGCTCCGGCCACAACCGTGCGACGAGAGGACTCTCCACGAAGCGCTGTCGGGCGCCCTCGGTATCGGTGAAGGTGCGGAAGAGATCGCTCGAGCCCTGCCCGAGGGCGGAATCCGTGAGAATGCGTTTGGGAAAGTTGTCGACCAGGGGCAGGGCGCCACGCGTCACCTCCCGCAGGTAGCGAGCGTCGCCGATGAACAGGGCACCCAGTTGTTCCGGGGTTTCCAGCCCCAGGGCCTTCATCTCCTGCACGACGTGCGGCGTTCGCCACTGGCGCTCGAACCAGTCGGTCGAGACGCCACCCCGCGCATTTCGTGTGCCGACCAGCATGACGTCTTCGCGCCAGCCATGCCACAGGGACGCGTCGGGAAAGACGTCGCTAAAGGCCCGGATGATCCCCTTGGCGCTCCCGTCGCTCAGGGAGTGCAGGGGGAGCCAGTACGTGACGAAGCCGCCCTCGTTGAGCCGGTTGTGCAGCAGTTGGAAGTACTCGTGCGTGTAGAGGTTCACGACGGTGGCGATCTGTGGAGGCGGTGGTTCGCCCGTGATCAGGTCGAAGGTCCGATCCGTCGTCTGCAGGAAGTAGCGCCCGTCTTCGATGTGGACCCGGACGCGAGGATCGTTGAGCGGGTTCTCCGCGGAGTCGGGGAAGACGATCGCGTTCATCTCCAGCACGTCGCGGGAGATGTCGACCACGTCGATCTGCTCCAGCGCGGCGGACTCGGTCAGCGCCTTCGCGGTGGAGCCGACGCCGTAGCTGATGAGCAGCGCGTTCCTGAGGTCGGGATGCACGGCCACGGGCAGGTAGACGAACAGCTTCATGTAGCGTCGCGAGTGGAACTCCGTCGATGACATCGACAGCGAGTTGGTCACGAGGCGGTAGTTCTGGCGCGCCTGCCCGAAGAGAAGCTCCTCGACGTAGAGGATGGTTTCGTTCAGTCCCTCGCGCAGGCCCACCACCCGCCATTCCCGCGCACCGGCCCAGCGGCCGGCCGCGGCCGTCAGGTGCCGATGCATCGCTCCCCACGGAAACAGCGCCAGGGCCAGCAGCGAGACGACGGCGACGGGATACAGGACCCGACGTGACACGGGGCACCTGGTGAGCACGATCAGTCCGATGACCCCGTACAGAACCGCCAGCACGAAGAGGGATGCTTCCATCCCGAGCAGGGGGAGCAGGAGAAATCCCCCGGCAAGCGCTCCCAGAGCCGCACCGGTGGTATTGGCGAGGGTGAGCACGCCGGCGGTCGTGGTGGCGGAAGGGTATGCCCGGCGCAGCGCCGTGCCCGCGAGCGTGAAGAAAACGCCCGACAGGAACGACACGGGGAACATGAGGGGGAGCGAGACCCGCAGCACGGAGACGAAGCCCGAGATCGCCTGGTTCCCGAAGGGCGCGACGAACAGTGGCAATGCCGCGTAGGTGCCGACACAGAGCAGGCCCGAAACCAGCGACACCCCGACGGCATGGCGAAACCCCTCCTGGTCGATCCGCAGCCAGGCAGACGCCGCGAGTCCGCCCAACGCGATTCCGGCGAGCACCACCGCCAGCATGACCGCAAAGGACAGGGTCGAGCCCACCACGAACAGCAACAGCACGCGAAACCACACCACCTCCAGGGCAAGCAGCGCGAACCCCGACAGAAACGCGGCGCCGAGCCAGGGTGCGTCACCGACCCAGTGGAAGGGCCGGGCGCGGTCGGCGACGGCTTGGGTGCGGAACGAGCGGTAGACAAAGGCGGCAGTCAGGGCCGCGATCACGTTCAACGAGCCGGCCACCACCCCAGCGCCGTGGAGACCGAGGGCTCCCACGAGCGTCGTCTCCGCCACGATGGTTCCCAGGACCGCCCCGAGGGTGTTCCAGCCGTAGAGCCTTCCCAACGCCCGACCGAAGTTGGGGTCGGCCGCCCCCAGCGCGTTGGTAAGCAGCGGGAGGGTCAACCCCATGGCCGTAGACGGGATGAGCAGCAACGCGAAGGCGAGCAGGAACCTGACGGGATTGAGCACCCATGGTTGCTCGATGATGGGCCGGAGGAGCGGTGTCGTCAGCGGCCCCAGCAACGGCAGGAAGACCACGAGCGCCACCCCGGAGACCGCGATGACCGCCTCGAGCACGGCGTAGGTCCGGACGGGGGGACCGAGCCGGTCGCCCTTCCAGACCGCCGTGGCGCTGCCGAGGGCCAGCCCGCCCATGAAGCCCGACAGGACCAGGCTGGACGCCCAGATGCTGCTGCCGAATGCCAGACGGGCCTGATGAAACCAGAGCGTCTCGAAGATCAACGCCGAGGCGCCGGAGATGAAGAACACGGCACAGAGAAGAGCCGTCATGTCACCGATTCTGCCCAGGGCAGGGGCAGCCTGCGGGCGAGAGGCTACATCGACCGGACACCCATCCTCACCACATCGTCGATGCGGACCGTTTCATGAGAGAGATAGGGCTCGCCGTAGGCGGTGCGGATGAGGCTGCCCGCACGCGCGCAGTGGATCCGCACGTTCTCGTAGATGTCGTCGCCGGCCGGGAAGATCTCTCCGGCCGCCATCTTCCCGTCGAACTGCGACGCGTAGCAGCGGATGGCCTCGAGCTTGGCTTCGAACTCCTCCGAGATGTCCACGACGAACGTCGGCTTCACGGGATCCTCACGGTACGCGAGCGTATAGAGGATCTTCTCGGGTCGGTGCGGCGTGCCGTCGGCCGGGTAGTTCCGCAGGCCCGCCAGATACGACGCATCACGGCACAATTCCGACGCCACCCGGTGGTCGGGATGGCGGCCGATGGGGAAGGGGAGAATCACGACGCGCGGCTGGAAATGGCGCAGCAGCTCGACGATGACGCGCCGGGTCTCGTCGGTGTTGTGGAGGCCGGCGTCCGGCAGTCCGGCGTTACGCCGTTCCGCCACGCCGAGCAGCTCGGCGGCTCGGGCGGCCTCCGCGGCGCGCAGCCGCTGTGAGCCGTGGGTGCCGGCCTCCCCGCCCGTCAGATCGATGATCGCGGTTCGGTGGCCCTGCCGTGCCGCCTTGAGCAGGGTGCCCCCACACGTCAGCTCGACGTCGTCGGGGTGGGCGCCGATGGCGAGGAGATCGGTCGTCACGGCGTCATTCATAACGCAGCGCCTCGACCGGGTCCAGCTTGGCCGCGCGGTTTGCGGGCAGGATTCCAAAGATCAGGCCGACGGCGACCGAGACGGCCGTGGCGATCACCGCGCTCCAGACGGGAACGCCGGACTCGAGTCGCAGCAGGGACTTGAGTGCCTGGCCGAGCGCGAGCCCGGAGGCGACGCCGATCGCGCCGCCGATCAGCGTGAGCGTCGCCGCCTCCACCAGGAACTGCCACAGGATCTCCGTGCGGGTCGCCCCCATCGCCTTGCGCACGCCGATCTCCTTGGTTCGCTCCGTGACGGACACCAGCATGATGGCCATCACGCCGATGCCCCCCACCATCAGGGCGACGCTGGACAACACGATCATCACGAGGAAGAACACGCCCGTGAGCCGGTCGAACAGACTCAGGACCTGATCCGACGTGATCATGTCGAAGGTATTGGGATTCCCCGGGCGCAAACCGCGCAACCGGCGCATCTGCACCGTGATCAAGTCCATGGCCCGGTTCACCGTGACCCCTGGCACCGGCTTCACGAGGATGATCAGGCTCTGAGTCTCGTCGTAGCGGAACGCCCGCTTGGCGGCCTCGAAGGGAACGACGGCCGCGATCTCCTGGCCCGGCGGCTGGAAGATGTTCTCGGGCTTCCGGTACACCCCCACGACGCGAAACGGCGTGCTGCCCACGCGCATCGTCTTGCCGAGTGGGTTGAGCTGGCCGAACACGCGCTCCGCGGCCTCCACCTCGATGATCACCACCTGGGCGCCGGAGCGGACCTCCGACGGGGTGAACAGCCGCCCGCCGGCCATGCCGCCCCCGAGGATCTCCATGTACCGGTCGTCGGCCCCGTAAACCACGGTGGGCTGGGTACGAGCACTACCGTAACTGAGCCGCTCCAACACGCCCATCCAGATCGCCGAGTACGTGATCTCGGGGAGTGCCGCAATGGCCTCGGCCTCCTCCGCCTTGAGCACCGGCCGGATGCGGACCTCGCGGGGCAGCGCATCGGGATTGAGCGGGGTAGACGAGAAGAACCGCACCACGCGGATCGTGGTTGGGCCGACCACCTCGATGGTGTTGATGATCTGGCCCCGGATGCCGTTCACGATCGAGGCCATCGCCATGACGGTCGACACCCCGATCACGACGCCGAGCACGGTGAGGCCAGAGCGGAGCTTGTTCGCCCAGATGGCGTCGAGCGCGATCCCGACGCCTTCGGTGACCGATCGCGCGGCGCGCGCCAGCCCGCCGGGCCGGAGCAGGACGGACAGGCTGTCGGTGCCGAGGCCGCGCGACGAGTCGCTCATTCGTAGCGCAGGGCGACGATCGGGTCGAGCCGCGCGGCGCGGGTGGCCGGGTACACGCCAAAGACGAGGCCGACCGCGGCCCCCAGCCCCAGCGCGAGCAGGGCCGACCACCACGTCACGAGCGCGGGCAGCGGCGACACCAGCTGCACGAGCTGGGCGAGCGCGAACCCGGCCAGGAGCCCGAGTGCGCCGCCGATGGTCGTGAGCGTCACCGATTCGGCGAGGAACTGGCGCCGGATGTCGCGATGCGTGGCGCCGAGTGATTTCCGGATACCGATTTCGCGGGTCCGCTCGCGCACCGACATCAGCATGATGTTCATGATCACGATGCCGCCCACGACGATGCCGATGGCGACAACCGCCGGCACCACGGTGAAGATCACCCGGGTCAGGTTCTGCCAGAACGTGATCAGCCCCTCCGCCGTATCGACCGTGAAGTCGTTGCCTTCGCCCGGCCGGAGGCGGTGCGCGATGCGCATGGCTTCCTCCGCCCGGGCCATGCCGCCGGCCACGGCGTCCGCCGACGCCATCTTCACCGAGATGACGGTGGTCCGCCGGCGCCCGTACATCGCCTCGAACGAGGTGATCGGGAGCATGACGAAGCCGTCCCACGACTGGCCGAGCACCGTGCCCTTCGCGGCGATCACGCCCTTCACCGTGAACTGGCTGGTGCGGACCCGGATCTTCTGGCCGATGGCCTGCTCCGGGCTGTCGAACAGTTTCTCGGCCACGTCCCAGCCGAGCATCGCGACGGGCCGGCGCTCGCGCACGTCCACGTCACTGAACGCCTCACCCGCGGCGAACGCGTAGTCCTGGACGACCACGTACGGTGGCGTGACGCCGAAAATCAGGACGTCACCGACGGTGCGGTTGCGCCACTTGACGTCCGCCTGGGGGGTTGGCCAGCCGGATTGGAGCGCGACGGCCTGGGCGTCGGGGAGGGCACGCGCGACGAACGGGACGTCCTCCGGCGCGATGATCGGGCGGCGCTGCAGCTGCCGCCATTCTTCGTCGTCCACGAGGCCGACCGAGATGGGCGTCCGGCGGATCTGGAACGCGTTCGTGCCGACGATCGCCCCGGCCACGTTGTCGCGCACGTAGGCGTTCATGCCCTGGATGACCGCCACGACGGCCACCAGGAACCCGACGGACACGATGATCCCGAGCAGGGTGAAGAACGAGCGCAGCTTGTGGGCCACGATCGTCTGGATGGCGAGGCGGAGACCTTCGAAGACGGGCATGGGGATTCAATCTACCTGCGCGCAGCCGCCGCCGGCGCCGTTACTCGTACCGCAGCGCTTCCACCGGATCCAGGCGGGCCGCGCGCGCGGCCGGATAGATCCCGAACAGGATGCCCGTGAAGGCGGCGGCGGCGAGCGCGGCGACCACCGACCACAGCGGCACCTCGGCCGGCAGCGGCGTGGACTGGGCGACGATGAACGCGATGATGCCGCCCAGCACCATGCCGACGGCGCCGCCCACCAGCGTGAGCGTGGCGGCCTCCACCAGGAACTGCCACAGGATCTCGCGGCGCGTGGCGCCCAGCGCCTTGCGGACGCCGATCTCCCGCGTGCGCTCGGTGACCGAGATCATCATGATGGCGACGACGCCGACGCCCCCCACCATCAGCCCCACCCCCGAGAGCACGATCATCACCAGGAAGAACACGCCCGTGATCTTGTTCCACGTGTCCAGCAGCTTGTCCTGTGTGACGACGTCGAAGTTGTTCTCCTGGCCGGGGCGCAGGCCTCGCAGGGTGCGCAGGGCGATGGTTACCTGATCGATCGCGTCGGCCACCGTCACGCTGTCCGACGGGGACACGGCCCACCGCATCCAGCCCCACTGCGGGTTGAAGTGCTTCTTGAGTGCGCCGTGCGGGATGATCGCCCGCGGCCCTTCGCCGTCGCCGAACAGGTTGGGCGGTGGCGTGTAGACGCCGATCACCTCGAACGGCTGGCCGCCCAGCTTGAACCGCTTGCCGATCGGGTCGCTCTGTCCGAACAGGCGATCCGCGAGCTTGACCGTGACCACGGCGACGCGCGCGTTGGTCAGTGCCTCGACCCGGGTGAACGACCGACCGGGATAGACGTCGCCGCCCGAGACGCGCACCCAGTTTTCCGACCGGCCTTCGACGCCCACGGAGCTCAGCTCCTCGCTGCCGTACGAGGCCGAGCCGCCGTACCACTCGATCACGTCGACGAAGGACACGCCTGGCAGTTCGGCGATGCGGCCGGCTTCGGCGACGGTGAGGTGCGGCCGGCGGCGCCACGGGCTCATCTCGTCCGACCCGTCGGACACGTGGATCCCGCCCTGGAAGAAGCGCGTCACGTAGAACGTCCGGCCGCCCGCCTCCTCGAAGATGTCGGCGACGCCCTGGTTGATGCCGGTGATGATGGAGGCGATGACCATCACCACCATCACGCCGATCGCGATGCCGAGGATCGTGAGCGCGGCGCGCAGGCGGTTGCTGCGGAGCGCGCTCAGCGCGATCCCCACGCCCTCGAAGATCGCGGTCATGTCTCGTGCCGGATCGCGGAGATGGGGTCGAGCCGCGCGGCGCGGCTCGCGGGGTAGATCCCGGCGACGATGCCCACGCCGGCGCCGAG
Organism: Gemmatimonadota bacterium; assembly: GCA_029862925.1. Classification (GTDB taxonomy): domain Bacteria; phylum Gemmatimonadota; class Gemmatimonadetes; order Gemmatimonadales; family GWC2-71-9; genus JAOTWJ01. The sequence continues at coordinate 17,254 of JAOTWJ010000025.1, read as the reverse complement.
CGCCACGCCCACGAGGATGGACCACGGCGCGACGGCGGCGGGCAGCGGGGTTGCCGCATTCACCAACGCGGCCCCGGCGAGCCCGGTCCCCACACCCACCGCCGCGCCGACGGTGGCGATCGTGGCCGACTCGACCAGGAACTGGCTCAGAATGTCACGCCGCCGAGCCCCGAGCGACTTCCGGATCCCGATCTCGCGGGTGCGCTCCGCGACCGACATCAGCATGATGTTCATGATGACGATGGCACCCACCACCAGGGAGATGGCCACGAGTCCAGGGAGTGCGATCATCAGGATGCGGTTGATCTTGGCCCAGAAGTCGAGCACGGCGTCGGCGGTCTCGATGGCGAACGTGTTGTCCTCGCTGGGACGCAGATGCCGGCGCGTGCGCATCACCGCCTCGGCCTCGGCGATGGCGATCTGGAGTTCGCCCAGGGAATTGGTCTGGACCATCAACGCGTCCACCACGCCGGGCGGGTTCACGAACCGCTTGGCGGGGGCGTAGGCCGTCGTCACCGCGAACTTGTCCAGGGAGATCCCGAACAGATTCCCCTGCTTTTCCACCATCCCGATCACGCGGTACGGAATCCCCTGGATCTTCACCTCCTTGCCCAGCGCGTCACGGCCCTCGAACAGCCGCTCCGTGAGCTCCCACCCCAGGACCACGACCGGTGTCCCGGCTCGGACCTCCTGCCCGCTGAAGGCGCGGCCGGCGGCGATCGGCAGGTTGCGGATCTCGAACCAGCGCTCGGTGGCCGCGATGACCTCGATGTCCCGAGCCAGCTTGCCCCGATACTCGAGGGTGGTCCGGTTGGCCGACTCCCAGGCGGAGACGTGAGGCACGGTTATGGCCTCGCTCACGGCCGTCGCGTCCTCGTAGGAGATCCGCGGCCGGCGGACCCACGAGCGCCACATCTCCTCGGTGACCTCGCCGGTCTGGAAGTTGGGGAAGCGGCGGAGGTGGAACGTGTTCACGCCCAGCAACGTGCCGGCGAAGCGGTCCGTCATGTAGTTGTTCATGCCTTCGACGACCGAGACGACCGCGATCAGGAACGTCACGCCGATGAACACACCGATCACGCTGAAGGCGGTCTTCATCTTGTTCGCCCAGATCGTCTGGAGCGCGAGGCGGACCGCCTCGAACATCTGCATCGTTACGCCGCGTGCCGTATCGTGTCGGAGTCGACGCGGCCGTCGTGCAGCGTCACCACGCGGTGGGCATGCGCCGCGATGTCCTGTTCGTGCGTGACCATGATGATCGTCTGGCCCTGGCGGTGCAGGTCGTTGAAGACCGCCATGATTTCCGCACTCGTGGCGGAATCGAGGTTGCCGGTCGGCTCGTCGGCCAGCAGAATGCTCGGGTCGTTGACGAGCGCCCGGGCGATCGCCACGCGTTGGCGCTGCCCGCCCGACAGCTCGTTGGGCCGGTGATGCGCGCGGTCGGCGAGGCCCACCCGGTCGAGCGCGTGGGCCGCCCGCGCCCGACGCACGCGAGCCGAGACGCCCGCGTAAATCAGCGGCAGCTCCACGTTGTGCAGCGCGGTCGCGCGGGGCAGCAGGTTGAACGTCTGGAACACGAACCCGATTTCCCGGTTGCGCACGCGCGCCAGGTCGTCGTCGGTCATCCGGGACACCTCGGTGGCGTTGAGCCAGTACTGGCCGGCCGTGGGGGTGTCGAGGCACCCGATCAGGTTCATCAGGGTGGACTTGCCCGAGCCGGACGGCCCCATGACGGCCACGTACTCGTTGCGCGGGATGTCCAGGTCCACGCCGCGGAGCGCCTGCACCCGTTCCGCCCCCATCTCGTAGTCGCGCGTGAGCCCGCGCACGCGGATGATCAGTTCCGTCGAGGTCATGACGCCGTCCTCCGTGCCTGCCCGTCCGTCTTTATCGGCCGGACGCGCGAGCTGTCCTTGAGGTCGCGGATGGCCTGATACGGACCCGCGACGATCGTGTCGCCCGCCGCGAGACCGCTCAGCACCTCGAAGTGCTCCTCACCGGCGATGCCGACCTTCACCGGCCGGAACTGGGCCGTCCCGTTCTGCACGACGAACACCCCCTCGGTCTCGCGGTTGCCCTTGGTCGTGTCCCGCGGCGCGGTCTCCGTGGACATCGCCGTGTGTTCCCGCACCGTGAGCGCGATGATGGGAATCGCCAGCGCGCTGTCCCGCGTGGCGGTCACCATCTTTGCGGTCGCCGACAGGTCGGGCCGGATGTCGGGCGGCGGGTTGTCCAGCGTCACCTCGACGTCGTAGTCGACGGCGCGGTCGGCCCCCGCGGCGGCCGAGATGAGCCGCACGGCACTCTGCGCGATCTTCGTCACCCGGCCGGTGAACGTGGTATCGGGGAACGCGTCGATCGTGATCTCGGCCGAGTCGCCCAGCGACAGCCGCACGACGTCGGTTTCGTCCACCTGCACGTTCACCTGAATGATCGAGAGATCGCTCACCGTGAGCAGCAGGCCCGTCTCGCGGGAGAACGTCCCCGGCACGGCCACTTCACCTTCCTCGACGGCGACGCGGGTGACCTGTCCCGCCATGGGCGAGCGCAGCACGGTCTTGGCGAGCTGATCGCGGGCCTCCTGGAGCCCGGCGCGGGCCTGATCCACCTGCCGCTGCGCCGACAGCGCGACCGCGGCGGCCACCCGGAACTGGGTGTCCGCCTGCTCGAGCTGCTCGTCCGAGATGAGGTTGGGGTTCTGCGCCTTGAGCTCCTTGGCGCGCTTCGCCGCGCGCTCCGCCTGCTCGCGGTTGGCCTCCGACTGGATCGCCGATGCCTGGGCCGACGCCAGCCCCGCCTCGGCCCGGGCGACGGCGGCCTCGAACGTGGACGGGTCGATCCGCAGCAGCAGGTCGCCCTTCTTCACGAACTGGCCCTCGTGCACCGGCAGCTCGATGATCCGGCCCGTAATGTCGGCGCTGATGTCGACCTTCGTCTGCGGCTTGATCTTGCCGCTCGCGGTGACCGTGGCCACGAGGTCGCGACGGGCGGTGGGCTCGAGTCGAACCCCGACGCCCTTGTCGCCGCGCCCCCGGAGTCCGAAGGACGCGACTGCGAGGACGCCCACCACGACGATGCTCCCGATGATCAGCTTCTTGCGTGCCATACCGGCGTTCCGTTCTCCCGTCGCGTGCTAGCGGAGCGACCGTCCCACGGCCGCCTCCAGCGTCGCAATCGCGCGATGATAGGCGTAAGTCGCGTTGATGTAATCCGCTTCGGCGCGCTGCTCCGCGAGCTGCGCGTCCAACAACTCGAAAAAGGTACCCGATCCCACGCGGTAGCGCTCCGTCGCGAGGCGCAGCTGCTCCTGCGCTGCCTGCCGGTTGGTTTCCTGGATAGCGACGGCCTGGTAGGACGCGCGTAGCCCGTAAAACGCCTGGCTCACGTCCGTGCGGACCTGGAGGCGGCGCGCCTCGACCTGCTGCTGCGCGTCGTCGGCCAACTGCGACGCCTGCGCGATGCGGGCCGGCCGGCCGAACTGGGTGAAGAGCGGCAGCGAGAGCGTGAGACTCGCGGAGAACGGCTGGCGCGTGAAGCTGAACGGGAAGACGTCATTCCCGTCCCGGATGGCCTGCTCGTCCGCGGGCGTGAGTTGTAGCAACGCGCAGTCGAGAGGCGGCTCTCCGGGATTGAGCCAGGCCTGGTTCGAATAGTCGCACTCCGTCCGGGCTGTCAGCAGGCCATCGCGGGCTTGGTTGACCAGGAAGTCGCCGTTGGTGTACTGCTGGGTGAAGCCCGACCACCCCGCCGAGAAGCTGAGCGACGGCAGCCATTCGGACTTGCTTGCGCTGGCGCTGGACCGCGCGGCGGCCGCCCGGGCTCGCAGGGCGTTCACGTCCGGGTTTTCGGCCTCGGCGGCTTGCAGCAGCTGTCGCAGGTCCCACGTGGGTTGGACCACGGGGAACGTATCGGTGAGCGTCACGACGGTCGGGTCGTCCGGCGCGGGAGTCCCCATTTGCTGGAACAGGCGCAGCTTCTCGACGATCACCGCCTGGTTGGCCTCGAGCAGCGCCACCTCGGCCTGGCCGCGGGCTACCTGCGCCTGGCGCACGTCCAGCAGGGTTGCCTGGCCCACCTGGTAGCGCGCCTCGGCGAGCCTGAGGAACTCCTCGTTGCGGGTGAGCTGCGAGCGCGCGAGCCCCACCTGCTCCTCCGCCTGGAGCACGGACAGGTACTGCTGCGTGATGCCGGCCCGGAGGTTGTTGCGGGCGCCGTCGATGGTGGCGTCGGTGGCCCGCAGCTGGGCCTTGGCCAGCCCCGGCTGGGCGAGGGTGGCGCCGGACAACTGCCAGTTGAGCCCGAGCGAGTAACTCGAGGCAATCGTGCTAGATCCCTGCACGAACTCCACGGCGGCGAACGTCTGTGACCCCGGTCCACGGTACCCGAAGCTGCCACTCGCTGTCACGGACGGCGTGAAGAGCTGGGAATAGGCATTCCGCACGTCCCACACCGCCGCGCCGCGGTCGTTGGCGACCTGGCGGTAGGCCGGGTTGCTCCGCTCGGCCAGCTGGACGGCCTCGTCCAGGCCGAGCGCTTGCGGGACGGAGGGGAGGACGGGCTGCTGGCCCGGGAGGCTTCCCGCTGTTCCGACCAAAAGCACGGCCGCGATCACACCTGCGCGCATAGCGACACCCTGTGGCTGAGAATCCTTGAGACGGCTTGCGGTCCGGCTGAACGTACGCGCGGTCCGCCGGAAAGTTTCAGGCTGCGACGCTGGGCCGGCCGGCGGGGTCAGCGGCGGGCGAGGCGGTCGGCGACGAGGCTCCGGCTGGGGATGGCGACGCGGAGCAGCCGGCCGTCGGCATCGAGCCAGATGTCGGTGATGTCTTCCCCCGAGCGGAGGATGAGATGGCGGGCACTGGCGCCGTTGCCGTCCGGAAGGAGCTCGGCGCCCCGGTCTTCGAGGGTGGCCTGGCGCCGCCCGCCGGGCGGCGGGGCGTAGACCGTGACCGGGCCGGGCTCCAGCCGGCCGGCGAGCGCGAACAGCGACAGCATCCGTTCGTCGGCGAGCAGGGCGCGGCCGCTGCCCGGGTATTCGCGGGCCGATTCGCCCTCGCCCGACACCATGCGGACCGTGACCCGTCGCGCACCCGCCGTCGCAACGACCCGCCGCATGGGCTGCGGCGGATAGTCGGCGCTGGCGAGGAACGTGACGGCCTGGCTCGCGCCATCCGGGATCACCTCGAAGCTGAACTCCTCGCTGCCGATCACGCGGGCGCCCTGCCGCACCACCAACCGCGCGCTGTCCCGGGTCACCTGGGCCGTCGCGACGGACAGCGGGACCAGCGGGAGCATCACCAGCAGCAGACGGGGAAACCGGGTCATGGCGGGCTCACGGCGTGGAGGGAATGGGGCGGCCGGCCGAAGATGCGGGTCGCAATACGCTCGTAGATAAGATGGTACAGTCGCTCGCCCAGCTCAACCGAGGCGTGGGTGGGCCACCCCACCGAGCCCGGTCCCTCGACGGGAATGGTGCGGTCCGCCCGGCGGGCGCGCTGGCGTCGCGTGGGCGGGACGTAGTCCTCCGCCGCGGCGAGATCCACGAGCGCGCGGTCGACGTACAGCAGCAGGGAGGTGTCGAGGGCGCCGCCGTGGAACGGCAAGGTCGCCTCTTCCACGTTGAGCGGGACGGTGAAGATGTCGACGGTGCGAATGGAGGCTGTATTCGTGCGCAGGGTGCTGAGCGCCTCCTGGTGCGGGTCGTGCCCGTGCGCCGTGAGGATGATGAACTGCCGGACGCCGCCTTCCTCCCAGTCCCCGACCAGATCGTTCAGAAAGCGATGGAGCGTCTTGCGGCGGATGGCGGCATTCCCGGGGTAGGGGGTGCGGGTCGCCGCGTTCACGCCATATTCCACCGTCGGCGCCCGCAGCACCCCGAATTCCGCCGAGAGGTCGTCGGCCAGCCGCTCGACGAGGATCGTGTCGGTGCCCAGGGGCAGGTGCGGGCCATGTTGCTCGGTCGTGCCTGCGGGGATGATGAGCCGGGGGTCGCGCTCGAGCAGCGCGCGCACCTGCGTGGGCCGCAGGTACTTGAGGCGAAAAGGAGCGCGGTGACGGTCGTCCGGGTGGCTCACTGGGAGCTCGCAGTTGCCGGGGTCGCAGGATTCCTGGGAGCGTGGCTCGTCGCGCCCGGGGTCGTCTGGGGTCTTGCCGCCGGTGTGGTGGCCGTCGCAGGGGTGGCGCTCGCCGCGCGCTCCCGCTGGCTCGTGAGTGTGCTGGTTGGCGCGCTTGGGTTGGGCGGTGTCGGCGCCGCGCTGTGGACGACCCACCAGGTCCGCCGCGTGGAGCGGCAGTGGGAGCCCGACTCGACGGGCGTGCGGTGGAACCTGGTGAAGGATGCCGGCGACCGGCTGCGAACCGAGCTCGCCGAGGCCGTCGCGTCGGTCGACGATCTCGCGGGGATTGGCATCGCCGCAGCCGGGCTCGAGCGGCCGGCCGCGTTCGCGCGACTCGACGCCGCGGCCCGCGACGGCGTGGAACACGGCACCGTGATCTTCGACGGCGACGGACGGCCGTGGGCCTGGAGCGGCCGCCACCGCGAACCCCAGACGCCGGTGGTCGGACTGGACGCGCGCATCACTGCATTCTACGCGGTGCTCGCCTCTGGTCGCCAGGGACCGGGCGGGAGGTTTGCGGTCGCCCATGTGCTGCTGAGTGCCGACAGCGCGGTGCCCGACCGCAAGGGCGCGCTCGGCGCGCGGTTCGAGCGCGCGACGGGCGTCGGTCTGCGCTTCTATCCACCCGGCCGCGGGCCCTTCTGGGCCGACGTGTACGACTACTGCGTGCCGGCCTGCTCGGGCGTGGACGGCGTGCCCGACACGCTGTTCAGCGTGCGGCTCGTGCCACCCACCCAAGGCGACTACAAACTGGCCCTGCTCGCGCGCGGCTCCGCATGGGTCGCCCTCACGGCAGTCGTGCTGGGCGGAGCACTCATCGTGCTCGGTGGCCCAGCGGCCCGTGCGCTCGGGGTGGCGGTCACCGCCGCGCTCCTGGTGCTGACCTCCGCCGGTCGACACCTGCCGCCCGCCGACGTGTTCTCGCCGGCCACGTATTTCGCGGACCTGTTCGGCCCGGTGTCGACGTCCGCCGGCGCGCTGATCGTCGCGGCTGCGGCGCTCTTCATTGCCGCCGTCGCGCGCCACGGGCGCGGGGTGACCAGGTGGTGGCGGATCGGTGTGGCGGTGGCGGTCGTGGGGGTCGCGCCGTGGGCGCTGCGCCGGCTGGCGACCGGGATTACGCCGCCGGCCGAGGGAACCGGTCTGGCGGTGTGGCTCGAGTGGCAGCTGGCGCTCACGCTCGCCGGTGCCGCCCTGCTCGCGGCGGGCGCCGCCTTCCTCACCTCGACCACCGCCCGCCGCGCGCCCGTCTGGGTGAGCCTGGCGGCGATGGGATGGGCCCTCGTCCTGGCCATCGGCGGCCTGCTCGGATGGCGCCCCCTGGCGGGATGGCCCGTATGGTACACGCTGGCGTGGCTGCCGGCGTTTGCGCTCGCCGTCGTGCCGGCCCCGGGGGCGCGGGTGGTGGGGGTGATCGGCGTCGTCGCGGGCAGCGCGGCCGCGGTGCTGGCCTGGGGGGCGGCCGCCGATGGGCGGGTTCTGCTCGCCGAGCGCGACGTCGGGGGATTGCAGCAGGGCGCCGATCCCGTGGCGGTGGGGTTGTTGGAGCGGTTCGGCGCGTCGCTGCAGGCCGAGGTCGCGCCCAGGAACAGCGGCGAGCTGTACGCTCGCTGGAGTCGGTCGGCGCTGGAGGCGGATCGCTACCCGGCGTCGCTCGCGGTGTGGGACCCGGGCGGTGTACCGCGCGCGCGGATCGATCTCGCGGCGCTCGATCTCCCGGATGACGTCGTCAGCACGATCGCCGTGGCGGCGGCGGACGGACACGTGCCTCGCGTGGAAGTCATGGCACGGGTGCCGGGCGCCCACTACGTCCTGGCCGTCCCGTACCCTGACGGGTCGGCGGTCACCGTGGGCCTGGGACCGCGGACCCGGCTGCTGCCACCCGTGCGCGTCGCGCGCTTCCTCCGGGGCGACCCCGCGCTACCGCCGCCGTTCACGCTGACGCTCACAGAGCCCCGCGACCCGGCCTCGGCCCCGGTGACGCTCACCTGGCGTCGGGACGACTGGTCGGCACGGGGCGACGTGGGGCTGCCGCTCCCCGGCGGCGTCCGGCACCTGCACGCAGTGGTTCCACTCGGCGCGCCGGGCGAGCTCGCCCTGCGCGGCAGCCTGGTGCTCGCCTTCGACGTGGCGGTCGTGCTCCTCCTGTGGCTCGTGGCGGTGTGGGTGGCGGGTCGGATCGGGCTGCCGGCGCCCTGGCGGGAGGCGTTCGCGCCGCGCTCGTACCGGGCCCGTCTGGGACTCGCGTTCGCCGCGTTGCTCGTGCTCCCCACGGTGGGGTTCGCGATCTGGACCGGCACGCGGCTCACCGCCGAGGCACGGCGCACGCGCGACGTCGTGATTCGGCAGACCCTGGCCGACGCGGCCGGCAGCACGCGGGGATTCCCCCTGATCTCCCCTCGCGACATCCTGCGCGACCTCGCGGACCGACTGGGGGCCGAGCTCCTGCTGTACGACGAGGGCGAGCTCCGGCAGGCCAGCGCGCCCGTGCTGGCGGAGTTGGGCGCACTCGGGTGGTATCTCGCGCCGCGCGTCGAGCGGGCGCTGGTGGCGGGTGACGAAGTGGACGTCGCCGTGGACCAGCAGGTCGCGGGGCGTCCGACCCGGGTGGGGTATCGGCTGATCGGGCGCCGGGGCGATGATGCCACCGTACTGGGCGTCCCGCGGCTGCTCGACGACCCGGACCTGCTGCGCAACGAACAGGACCTGGCCTTCGGCCTGATCCTCGTGACGCTCGGGGGGTTGTCGGCGGCCGCGGCCGTGGCGACGGTCGCCACGCGGTCGCTGGCCAAACCGGTGCAGGCGCTGCGCGCCGCCGCCGTCCAGGTGGGACGCGGGGAGCTGCCCTCGCCGTTCGGTCCAGGCGCCCCCGTGGAGTTCGTGCCCGTGATGGATGCCTTCGAGCGAATGGCGCGCGACGTGCATGCCTCCCGGGCGGCGCTCGAGGCCCAGCGTCAGCGAACCGCCGCCGTCCTGCGCAACGTGGCAACCGGCGTGGTGGCGCTCGACGACCGGTTCGCGGTGGTGACCTGCAATCCCCGGGCGGAGGAAGTGCTGGGCCGGGCGCTGCCGGCGGGCCAGCCCATCACCGAGCAGGCCGGGGTCTGGCAACCCGTGTGGGCGTGGGTGCAGGCCGTGGCGACGGGGCGCGAGCCCAGCGAGGCGCGGGAGTTTGCGGTGTCGGAGCGGCAGATCCGCGTGCAAGTCGCCCCGCTGAGCGGGGCGACCCGCGGCTGGGTGGTGGCGGTGGACGACGTCACCGATCTCGCCCGCGCCGTGCGCGTGCTGGCCTGGGGCGAGCTGGCCCGCCAGATCGCGCACGAGATCAAGAACCCGCTCACGCCCATCCGACTCGGCGTTCAGCACCTGCGCCGGGCGTACGATGCCCCGCGCGGCGAGTTCGCGGACACGCTCGACCGGACCAGCCGCCAGATCCTGGCCGAGATCGAGCGACTCGATGCCATCGCCCGCGCCTTCGCGCGGTTCGGCGCACCACCCGCCGGCGCCGAACCGCTCGGCCACGTCGACGTCGCCGAAGTCGCGCGGGATACAGCGGCCTTGTACGCGCTGGGGACCGACGTCACCGTGGCCGTCGAGGCGGAGGGACGCGTGCCGGCGCTCGCGCGACGCGACGAGCTCAAGGAAGTGCTCATCAACCTGGTGGAGAACGCGCGCGCGGCCGGCGCGACCACGATCGGCATTCGCGTCGCGGGCGAGGGAAACGGTGCCGGCGTGGCCGTGCGGGACGATGGGCGCGGGATCGCCGCCTCGGACCTGCCGCGCATCTTCGAGCCGCAGTTCTCGACCACCACGAGCGGCACCGGACTGGGCCTCGCCATCTGCCGGCGGCTGGTCGAGTCGTGGGGCGGAACCATCGCGGTCGAGAGCGACGTGGGCCGGGGGACCACCGTCCGACTACAGCTGCCCGGGGCGTCCGCCTGACCGGCGTGCGCCGCCGCCGGCCCGGGAACCTCCCGGTGGACTTTCGGGTTTAGTTCGATGCAGGTGGATCCCGACCCCGACGACTGGAGTGACGCGTGCCGATACGACGCCCGGCGGATATCCGGAGCAGTGAGATCACCGACGAGGCCTTATACCGGGACCGACGGTCCTTCATCCGGCAGGCAGCGGGCATCGCCGCCGCCGGACTCGTCGCGCCGTCGCTGCTGGCTGCCTGCGACCGCGGGCGCACCGCCGCCAGCGAGGAGCCGGCTCCAGACGACGCGCTGACGCCGTTCGAAGACGTCACGACGTACAACAACTTCTACGAGTTCGGCACGGGGAAGGGCGATCCCGCCAAGCACGCCGGGTCGCTGCGCGTGCGGCCCTGGACGGTCACCGTCGAGGGCGAGGTCGCCAAGCCGGGCGTCTACGACGTGGACGAGCTGATCCGCCTGTTCCCGCCGGAGGAGCGCGTCTACCGGCTGCGGTGCGTCGAGGCGTGGTCCATGGTCATCCCGTGGCTCGGCTTCCCGCTCGAGAACCTGCTGAAGCGAGTGGAACCCACCGGCCAGGCCCGCTTCGTCGAGTTCACGACGCTCCACGATCCCGAGCAGATGCCGGGGCAGAAGCGCCGCGTGCTCGACTGGCCGTACCGGGAAGGCCTCCGGCTCGACGAGGCAATGCACCCCCTCGCGATTCTCTCGGTCGGGCTCTACGGGCGCATGCTGCTGCCGCAGAACGGGGCCCCGATCCGGCTGGTGGTGCCGTGGAAGTACGGGTTCAAGAGCATCAAGTCCATCGTGCGGATCCGGCTCGTCAACCGGCAGCCGGTCAACACGTGGCAGGCGTCCGCGCCCAACGAGTATGGGTTCTACGCGAACGTGAACCCGGCGGTGGACCATCCCCGGTGGACGCAGAAGCGGGAGCGCCGGTTGGGGGAATTCCGCCATCGGCCGACCCTGCCGTTCAACGGCTACGCCGACGAGGTCGGGCGGCTCTACACCGGCATGGACCTCCGCCGGAACTTCTAGATGGCGTCGCCGGCCGTCGTCCGTCGTCTGGGCAAGCCGGCGGTGTTTCTCGCCGCACTGCTGCCGGCGCTGCTGCTCGTCGCGGATACCCTGCGCGACCGCCTGGGCGCGAACCCCATCGAGACCATCACCCATCGCACGGGCTGGTGGGCGCTGACGCTGCTGCTGGTGGCCCTCGCGGTGACGCCGTTGCGCCGGGTCACCGGCTGGAACGGCGTGGCCCGGTACCGCCGGATGCTCGGGCTCTTCGCCTTCACGTATGTCGTCCTGCATTTCCTCACGTACCTCGTCCTGGATCAGTTCTTCGCGTGGTCGTTCATCGTCGAGGACGTCATGGACCGGCCCTACATCACGGTGGGGTTCACGACCTTTGTGCTCCTGATTCCCCTGGCCGTGACGTCCACGCGGGGGTGGATCCGCCGGCTCGGGCCGCGATGGCAGCGGCTGCACCGCCTGGCGTACGTCGCTGCGGCGGGTGGCGTGTTCCACTTCCTCTGGCTCGTGAAGGCGGATACCCGTGAGCCCGTGCTGTTCGGGGTGGCGCTCGTCACGCTCCTGGCGTTGCGGTTGCGGCGTCGCCCACGCCGGGCCGCCGCCCGCGCGCCCGCGGCTCCCGCCCGCTCGTCGAAGCCCGTCGAAGCGGCGTCCTGAGGCACGCGGCGCGCGCGCCGCTCCTGTATCTTCCTCTCGGCACAGTGGCCGTCCGCCCAGGCGTGATGGTCCGACACCGACCGCTGATGCACGGAGGCACAGGATGCAGCGTCCCGTCAGACCCTGGATGCTCGGTTTCGCCGCCCTCGCGGTGGGGTGCGCCCCCGCGGGCCCGCCGGGCGCGGCCGTGGAGTCCATCACTGCCCGAGGGCTCCAGAAGCACATCGCCATGCTCGCCTCGGATTCCTTCGCCGGACGCGGTCCGTCGTCCGTGGGCGAAGAGCGCACCCTGGCGTATCTGCAGCGAGAGTTCGCGAGCCTCGGGTTACGGCCGGGGAACGGTGACAGCTGGCATCAGGACGTGCCGCTCGTCCGCAGCACCGTCAAGGCCGGTGCCGCGCTGACCGCGCGGAGTGGTGGGGCGCTCGCGCGCTTCGCCTGGGGTGACGATTTCGTCGCGTTCACGAAGCGCGTCACCGAGGTCTCGCAGCTCCAGAACTCGGAGTTGGTGTTCGTGGGGTACGGGGTCGTCGCCCCCGAGTACGGCTGGAACGACTACGCGGACCTCGACGTCAGAGGGAAGACCGTCGTGATGCTGGTGAACGACCCGGGCTTCGCGACGCGCGACACCGCGCTGTTCCGCGGTCGGGCCATGACGTACTACGGTCGCTGGACCTACAAGTTCGAGGAAGCCGCCCGCCAGGGGGCGGCCGGGGCGCTGATCGTCCACGAGACGGAACCGGCGGCCTACGGCTGGGACGTGGTGCGCAACAGCTGGACTGGCCCGCAGTTCAACCTCGAGGCCGGGGACGGGGCCGTGCCGCGGGTGGCGGTGGAAGGCTGGGTCACGCTCCAGACGGCGCGCGCACTGTTCCGGCTGGGCGGGCAGGAGTACGACTCGCTGAAAGGGCGGGCGGCCCAACGCGGGTTCCGCGCCGTGCCGCTCGGCGCGCAGGTGTCGGTGCGCCTCGACCTGGAAATCGTCCGCTCGATGTCCCGCAACTTCCTCGCCGTTCTCCCCGGGTCGGATCATGCGGACGAGTACGTGATCTACATGGGGCACTGGGACCACTTCGGCACGGACGCGACGCGGGCCGGGGACCAGATCTTCAATGGCGCCGTGGACAACGCCACCGGGGTGGCGGCGCTGCTCGAGGTGGCGCGGGCCTTCACCACGCTCAGCAGCCCGGTCTCGCGCTCCGTGCTGTTCCTTGCGGTGACCGCGGAGGAACAGGGCCTGCTCGGCTCGCAGTACTACGGCACCCACCCCGTCGTGCCGCTCGCGCAGACAGTGGCGGCGATCAACATGGATGCGCTGAACGTCCTGGGACGGATGCGCGACATCACGGTCGTCGGGCTGGGATACTCCGAGTTGGACAGCCTCGTCCAGCTGGCGGCCGAACGGCAGAATCGGGTCGTGCGGCCGGATCCGGAGCCGGAGAAGGGCTACTACTACCGCTCCGACCACTTCTCGTTTGCCAAGCAGGGCGTGCCCGCGCTGAATCCGGGCAGCGGCGTCGATCACGTCGAGCATGGCGAGGCGTGGACGCTGGAGCGGGAGGCCGAGTACCGCGACCAGAAGTATCACAAGCCGGCCGACGAGTACGATCGGTCGTGGGACTTGAGCGGGATGGTCGAGGACGTGCAACTGCTCTTCGATGTCGGCTACCGGCTCGCGACGAGCCGGGCGTTCCCCAATTGGCGGGAAGGAACCGAGTTTCGGGCCGCGCGCGACCGGATGATGGACGGCCGCTAGCGCCGCGACCGTCCGGCTGCGGAGAGCTCACGAACCGCCGGGGCGCCACCCCGGCGGTTCCTCGTTGGCGATCAGGGCATGCCGTCGAGCGTCCCGATGTAAGGCAGCGTCCGGTACCGCTCCTTGTAGTCGAGACCGTAGCCCACGACCCACGCATCCGGGATCTCGAAGCCCACGTACTCGAGCGGCACGGGTTTCACGCGCCGAGACGGCTTCGTCACGAGCGCGCACGTCTTGAGCGACGCCGGGTGGCGGGCGGCGAGCATTTCCAGCAGGTAGGCCAGCGTCTCTCCCGTGTCGACGATGTCTTCCACCACGAGCACGTGACGATCGCGGATCGATTCCCGGAGGTCGAGTACCAGGCGCACGGCTCCCGGTCGGGCGCCCTTCATGCCATAGCTCGACAACGCGATGAAGTCCACACGGTGCCGAATCGTGAGGGCGCGGGTGAGATCCGCGAGAAACATGAAGGCGCCCTTGAGAATGCCGATGAGGAACAGTTCGTCGACCGAGGCGTAGCCGTGCGAGATCTGCTGGGCGAGCTCGGTGACGCGCGTGCGGAGCTGCGTCTCGGAGATGAGGACCTTGGGGGAGTCGGTCATGGGCCGGACATCGCTCGGGGAAGGGAGGGCGGTCTGGCTGCAAGATGCCGGCGGCGGGCGGGGGCCCGCCAGGGGGGATGGCGGCGGCCGGGGGAAATCAGTGGGCGGGCGTTCGTCCGTCGTGCGCCTCGTGGGGCTCGGCGGGGACGGCCGCAGCGGTGCGGCGCAGCTCGGCGCGCACCAGAGCGCGGATGCCTTCGATCTGTTCCTCCCCGCCGTACCCCGCCCAGCGGTACATCACGTGGCCGCCGGCGTCCACCAGCACGGTGAAGGGCAAGCCGAAGTAGTGGTACCGCGCGCGGAGCGTCCCGCGTCCCAGCCCGACGGGAAACGTGAAGCCGTACTCCCGGATGAACGCGGCCGCCTGCGCGGGATCCACGTCCTCGGAGAGAGCGACGAAGGCGAATGGCTCTCCGGCGAACGTGGCGGCGAGCCGGTCGAGCGCCGGCATCTCCTCCCGACACGGCGCGCACCAGCTCGCCCACACGTTCACCAGCAGGATCCTGCCGGCGAAGTCCTCGAGTCGCACGCGCCCGCCCCCCAAACGCTCGAGGTCGAACGCGGCCAGACGAGCCCGCTCGGCGGGCGCGACGCCCGTCAGCAGCGCAAACGGGTCGAGACGATACACGCGGCCCTCGGCGTCGGCCGCGAGCGTCGGCAACGGGGTGTCGAGCGTGGCGGTGCGCAGCACCACCCCGGTCTCAGGGTCGAGCACATCCACCCGGCTGTGGGCGGTCGTGTACCCGGGCGTGGACAGCGCGTACACCCGGCCGTCGGGACCGAGCTGGAGTCCGAGATTCACCGGCGCATAATCGAGCGTCGGTCGGCCGTCCGCATCCAGCTCGAACCGGGGCTCGTCGACGCCGTGCGGGAGACCGCGGGTCGCGACCCAGATCGTGTCGCCGGTGGGGGCGAACTTCACGATTTCGTCCCGGATGAACGGCGCGAAGTAGACGAAGCCCCCCGTATCGATGGCAATGCGGCCGGCGTTGACCAGGTGGGTGAACAACGCGACAGCCGGTCGCCGGGCGGGCACGGGCAGCGAGTCGGTGTGGCGCACCGGAACCACGAGCGGCGCGGGTGCCCGGCCAAACGGAAACTCGAACTGCTCCGCCGAGCGCACGGCCCAGGCGCGCCCGTCGGGACCCGCGGTCACCGTCGAGTACGCGAAGGGCGACACGAGGGAATCACGCACGGTGCCGTCGGGACCTACGAGCAGGACGGCGCCGTCCCGCGTGCTCACCCAGAAGCGATCGCCGCCGGCGGCCGCGACCGACGCGATCGTCCGGCCGTCGAGGTGGAACCGCAGCCGTCGAGTCAGGAGGCGGGGTCCGACGTGGACCGGCTCACCGGCGGGGTCGAGCGTGACGGCCCCATCGGCGGTCGGCGCCGTCGCCCGGCCCTCGAACCACAGCAACTGCGCGCGCGCGGTCGGGCGCACCGTGTCTGGGAGCAGCAGTTCGGCGGGGTGGGTCGTCCGCACCCGCCGGGCTCCGTGCTCGTGCACGATCTCCGGCGCTTGCACCGAGGGGTTGGGGCGGGCCACCGGGCCGCGCGCGGAGCGCACGCCGCCGGTTGTCAGGAGTACACCGACCGCCGTCATCGCCACGGCCGCCGCGGCGAGCCCACCCCAGCCTCGACGCATCAGAGTTTCCGGGAGACGGATTCGATCTGGATGGCGCGCGCCCCGCCGGCCTCGAACACCTTGCCCTTCACGGTCACCGTCTGTTCGGCGAACTCCTTGAGCCGGCCGTTCTGGCTCTCGCCGGGCATACCGGCGCTCACCGGGACGTAGAGCGTGCCGTCGCTCGAGAGGATCGCGAGCGGGATGCCCTTGTCCGCGCAGACCTGCGAACACATGCGATGGCTCTCTCCGGACAGCCCCTGTCCGAACTTGCAGGACACGTCGATGACCGTGCCGGTCACCGTGTAGTCCTTGCCCTGCGGGGCCTTCATGGCCATCTCCTGCTGCGCGGCCGCCGGCGCGGCGACGAGCAGCAGGACGAGGGGGGCGCCGAGGGTCGTGAAGAATCGTTGCATCAGGCTTCTCCTTCGGTGGTAGCGTGCCGTGTCGCGGGGTCGGACACGGGTTGGGCACCTTGGGGAAGGAGTCTGCCCCTCCGCGGGTTCCCGGCGCGGGCGCGCGGCCCGATCGGGAACCTAGTGCGGGCGTGAGATGTTGCCAAAGCCCTGCCCGGCGCCCGACCGGGCGGTGCGTTGGTGTCGGCGGTCACGCTCGGCGCGTGACGCCGCGGGGTTGCGCGGCCGCCGGCGATGGCCAATACTGGCGGTGTTCACGCCCGCACCATTCACTCAAGCAAGGAGGTGATCCATTGTCTGATTCTAGAACCGGCGTTGGTCCGGTACGGGCAAGCGATCGCCGTCCGCGGGACTGATCTCCGGACCGAATCGCAGTAGCCTGCGCCGACCGATCGGCGTCCGCGCGACGATCGCACCGGACTGACGCAGGAACCCAGGAAGCGGCGCCGTCGAGCATTCGGTCTCGAGGGCGCCGCTTCGCGTTGGAGCGCGGCTCAGCCCCGTCCGCCGGCCAGCTTGGCCGCGTCGGGCGAGCGTTGCAGGCGCCACATGGCCCAGCACCCCACCAGCGGTCCGAGCGCGAGGGGGGCGAACGCCCAGCGCCACCCGACGGCCTCGACGGCCACCGGGAGCAGACGGATGGTCACGAGGGTGAGCAGAAACCCGAGTGCGGTCTGGGTGGTGAGCATCGTCCCCATGTACTCCTGGTCGGCCAGCTCCGTCACGCTCGTGCTGAACTGCGCGGAGTCGGCGACGATCGCGAACCCCCAGAGGAGTGCCAGGGCCGTCACGGCGACGGGGCCGAGCGCCATCGCCGGGCCGATGGCAACGGCGCAGGCGCCGCTCATCGCCATGCTCAGGATCGTGGTGCGCGTCCGGCCCCAGCGGTCGGCGAGGTAGCCCGCGAGGAGACTGCCGACGCCGCCGATCCCGATGGCGGCGAAGGCCATGAGGGCGGCCGCGGGGTCGGGCCACGCGCGTGCCGCGTAGGCGACGGCGAGGAAGGCGGGCAGCCACGTCCACATGGCGTACAGCTCCCACATGTGGCCGAAGTAGCCAAGGTTCGCGAGGCGCAGAGGCCGGACGGTGACGGCCCGAGTCATGTACGTCTACCGG